>JBLHJR010000039.1:0-26521 GCA_047619205.1 Candidatus Endobugula sp.
CCAGCGTTTGCTTTATTGTTGGGGAGTTTATTGGCTGATGAGAGCTTAACGCCAAGGTTGTTGATGGGAACTGGATTGGTGTTGTTGGGGTTAACGTTATACCATATGCGTGGATTACCGTTAGTTTCTTTAAAGCGGTATTGAACCTAAAAACGGCAGTTTAATCGCGAAGGTTTGCCTACTGTTGGCGAACAGTTTGTTATTTTTAGGTTGAATATAAATACTAAAACCCAATTGCTGCGGGTATCTCATAATAAGGTGTTTTGTGAAAATTTTAGTGACGGGTGGTGCGGGCTATATCGGTAGTCATACTTGCGTTGAATTATTGAATGCGGATTATGAAGTGGTGGTATTCGATAATTTATGTAATAGCCATGTTGAAGCATTATCTCGTGTGCAGGCGATTACGGGTAAAAATGTAGACTTTTGTCAGGGTGATGTCAGAAGTCGTGATGATTTGCGTGATGTTTTCTCTCAGCATGACGTTGATGCAGTGATTCATTTTGCTGGTTTAAAGGCGGTAGGTGAATCGGCTCAAATCCCCTTACATTATTATGATGTGAATGTGGCGGGTAGTGTGGCCTTAGCTGAGGTGATGGAAGAGTATCAATGTCACCATTTGGTGTTTAGTTCTTCGGCGACAGTTTATGGTGATCTTGCACCGTCCCCCTATGTGGAAACGCTAGCAACTAATGCGTGTAATGTGTATGGCCGAACTAAATCAATGGTTGAGGAGATTTTGGCTGACACTTGCGATAAGCTTGATAGCTTGTGGAATGTTAGTTTGTTACGTTATTTTAACCCTATTGGTGCACATAGCAGTGGCTTGATTGGTGAAGACCCCCAAGGTACGCCTAACAATCTATTACCTTATGTGGCGCAAGTAGCCGTGGGGCGCTTAGAAAAGTTGAAAATCTTTGGTGGCGATTACCCAACACCAGACGGAACGGGGATTAGAGATTATATTCATGTGGTGGATTTGGCTCGAGGACATGTGCAGGCGCTTGCTAGTATGTTGACAGTTAAGGCGGGTTGCCGAGCCTATAATTTAGGTGCGGGCAAGGGGTATAGTGTGCTGGAGGTGGTAGCGGCGTTTGAAAAAGCGTGCGGAAAAACTATCCCTTATCAAATAGTGCCTCGTCGTCAAGGTGATTTAGCCGAGTATTATGCTGATGCGAATCTAGCGCTAAAAGAACTAGCCTGGGAGACGGAGTATGATTTGCAGGCGATGGTTGAAGATACTTGGCGCTGGCAATCGAAAAGCCCACAGGGGTATATTGATCGTTAGGTACTACAATGTGATGAAAACTTGTAGTGTTCAGCCCTCAGCGGTAAACATTTCTTGATCTTCCAGTCGCATCATTGTCATCACATTACCCCATACGCAGCCGGTATCTAAGGCAAATACATTTTCACTGTAAGCTTGGCCTTCAAGTGCGGCCCAATGGCCGAAGATAATTCTATCGTGGTAGGTTTTTCGGTTTAGGTGTTCAAACCAAGGTGCGTAGCCTTTGGGTGCATGATGAATACTGGATTTACTGGTGAGTTCTAATGTCCCTTCTGTGCTGCAAAAACGCATGCGAGTAAAATAATTGGTAATTACTCGCCAGCGCTCAATATCGCGTAAACCTTTTTCCCAGCAGCAAGGCTCATTGCCATACATGTTGGAAAGAAAGCGATTACATTGGTCACTACGTAATATAGATTCTACTTCTTTGGCTCGTTTGATGGCCTTTTTAAGCGTCCATTGAGGGGGGATTCCTGCATGAACGAGACTGTATTGTAGCGTCTTGTCGTGATGTAGTAGCGGCTGTTGACGCAGCCATGTCATTAGGGTTTCGCAATCAGGGGCATGAAGTATGTCATCTAGTGTGTCAGATGGTGAGGGTTTTTTGGCTCCAGCAGCAATGGCTAATAAATGTAGATCATGATTGCCTAAAACGGTAATCACTGAATCCCGCATCTGGTAAATAAAGCGCAATGTTTCGAGTGATTGAGGCCCACGATTCACGAGGTCGCCGGTTAGCCATAATGTATCTAGTCGTGGTTTGAAATTAACTTTTTTAAGTAATGTCTTTAAGGGTTTTAGACAACCTTGGAGATCCCCCACTGCATACGTGGCCATAGTCAATTGACTTTTTTTAATGAAACATTAGTGTAAAGATCGGGGGCGCGCTAATGAGAATGCAGGAATCGGCACATTGAATACTTTGCCATCTTCGGTACGCATTGTGTAAGTCCCTTCCATTGTCCCTACTGTAGTTTCTAATACGGCGTTACTGCTATAGGTATATTTTTCACCAGGTAAAATGTGCGGTTGCTCACCTACAACGCCATCACCTACCACTTCCTGTACGATATCTTTAGCGTCGGTAATAATCCAATGGCGACTGAGTAATTGCGTCGTAATGTCACTGCAGTTTTCAATGCTTATGGTATAGGCAAAGGCAAAACGATTTTTATCGGGCTGAGAGTACTTATCTAAGTAGGCTGTTTGCACCGCAATTTTCATCGTGTATTCACTCATGATCGGATAAGCCTTCTAAGGTATTGCTGAGGTTGACATAATCTTCTACCGATAAGTTTTCTGGCCGAAGTCCCGTGTCAATAGATAATGAGGCTATCGTATCATTATCTACTAGTTGCTTTAAAGTGTTGCGTAAAGTTTTACGCCGTTGTTGAAAAGCAAGGTTAACCAAGTGACTTAAGTGAGCTATATTGTTGGCGACATAAGGGAGTTGACTATAGGGTTGTAAGCGGACGATGGCAGAGTCTATTTTAGGTTGTGGATCAAAGCATTGCGGCGGGACGGCAAATAAGTTTTCGACTTGACAGTAGTACTGCACCATAATACTGAGGCGGCCATAGTTTTTTTCTCCCGCTTGCGCAACTAAACGATTGACGACTTCTTTTTGCAACATAAAATACATATCACTTATGCGTGCCTGGTAAGAAAGCAAATGGAAAATAAGTGGTGTAGAAATATTGTAGGGCAGATTGCCAACAATACGTAAAGGTTGATCTCCTTTCATGAGGCTTGAGAAATCGAAGCTTAATGCGTCTTGTTGATGAATGCTAAAGTCGGGATATTTTGCAAATTGAGCTAAGAGAATAGGGACTAAATCTCTATCCAATTCGATTACTTGCAGTTGAGGGCAGGCCTGAATAAGCTGTCTAGTAATAGCGCCTTGTCCAGGCCCTATTTCTACGAGCCGATCGCTTGCTTTTGCATTTACGTTGCGCACAATACGATCAATAACGCCTTGATCGGTTAAAAAATTTTGACCAAAGCGTTTACGTGCTTTATGAGCGAACGGTGGTGCTTTACTCATTACTGCTGCCTATAAAATGGTTTTTTTGATGAAAATCTTGATGGATATTCATTTGTAATGCGTAATTAATCGCGGTGGATAGACTGCCTAAATTAACCTTGCCTGTTCCTGCTAAATCGAGAGCCGTGCCATGATCAACGGAAGTACGAATAATCGGTAGGCCTAAGGTAATGTTCGCTGCTGTACCAAAGCCTTTATATTTTAATACGGGTAGCCCTTGATCGTGATACATGGCTAATACGGCATCAGCATGTTGTAAATATTTAGGTGTAAATAGTGTGTCAGCGGGTAAAGGTCCTTGGCAGTTTATGTTTTCTTTTGCTAGCTGTTGTAAGACGGGGATAATAATATCAATTTCTTCTCGCCCTAAATGTCCCCCTTCGCCTGCATGAGGGTTGAGTCCACAGACAATTATATGGGGAGTGTTAATACCGAACTTTACCCTAAGGTCATGATGTAGTATGCGTATAGTGGTGCTCAGTGACTGTTGAGTGATGGCTGCAGATACTTTGTTTAGCGGCAGGTGTGTGGTCGCTAAGGCGACACGTAATCCTTCCGTTGCTAGCATCATCACGACTTGTTGAGTGTTGGTTTTTTCGGCTAGATATTCAGTGTGCCCGCTAAAGGCAATGCCGGCATCATTGAGGATGCTTTTTTGAATGGGTCCAGTGACCATGCCGTGACATTTTTGTTGCTGGCACGCGACAATGGCAGTATCTAGAGTTTCTAAAATGTATTTCGCATTGTTTGTGCTTGGCTTGCCTATATCTGTGCTTGTCGTTGCTTTTGTGGCAATAAATCCACATTCATTATGCTTGCTTATACTTGGCTCATCTTCAAGATCAACTTCTTTAAGCTTGATCGCTAGCCCAAGCTTTTTTGCGCGAGCAGTGAGTAAATCTGGATCTGCAATGGTCACTAATTGGTGATCGTTAAGCGCCGAGCTATTACGCTGTTGTGTATATAGCAAGGCGATATCGGGACCTATTCCTGCAGGTTCACCACAGGTGTACAGTAGGCGTTTGATCAAATCAATATTTCCACATAGGTATTATCGCGCAATTCCTTTAACCAAATTTGCAGCTCATCCTGAAATCGCTGCCGACGTAAAATTTTTGTCACCTGTTGGCGTTTAACATTTTCAAAGATATCTTTTTTGCGTTTTTCATCTACCCTTAAAATATGCCATCCGAACTCTGATAGGAATGGTTTACTGATTTCACCTACGGGGGTTGCTAGTACGGTTCTTTCAAACGATGGCACGAATTTCCCCGGTAATGACCAGCCAAGGTTTCCACCGTCTACTTTTGATCCAATGTCATCTGTATTTTCTTGAGCTAAAGTGGTAAATGCTTCTCCCGAATTCAGGCGTTGATAAAGTCGGTCAATTTTTTCTTTGGCTTCTTCTTCGGTGAATAGTTTGTTTGCTTTAACTAAAATGTGTCTGACCTTATGTTGTTCTACAATAACGGGTTCTGCTCCAGTACGAGAGAATAATTTTAATATGTGTACTCCAGCATCGCTATAAAAAGGTGCGCTCAGCTGGCCAGCTCTTAGCCCTATTAACTTTTGGGTGAATAATTCAGGCATGTCTTCTTGCGTGAGTATGCCAATATCGCCACCCTTGTTAGCGTTAGGACCTTGGGAATACTTCCTTGCTATATCGTTAAAACTATTTTTTGTGTTTTGGAGGTTTTTGTGAATCTTTTTTGCTTGATTTAATATGGATTCTTTGTTCTTGCTGGTATGGTTTAGAAATATTTGACCAATATGGAAGCGAGGTGTCAGCCATTCTAGCCCTTCTTTGGATGACAAGAAATTATCTATCTCTCTTTCGGTGATGTTAATGCGTTGGTTAATAGCGCCTTGCTGAATTTTATTGATGATAATTTCTTTTTCTATTTCTTCTTTGGCATCGTTAATAGTCAACTCTTGTGAGAGCAAGTATTGTTTAAATGAAGTTCCTTTGCGTTTTAAATTGTTGTCTGTTTTGGATATTGTTGCGTCAACTTCTTTTTTTGAAGCTGAAATGTTGTTTTTCTTGGCGATCTTTAGTTGCAGTTTTTCTAAGATAAGAGCGTTCAATGCCTGCTTGCGTAAAACGTTTTCGTTTGTAGTCTTTTGTTTGTTTTGCGAACGTATTTTCACGTCTTTTATTTTTTTTCCCAGCTCGCTGAAAAAAATAATATCTTCTCCAACAATCGCGACTGTTTTGTCGATGGCTTGGTAGGAAAAAGCGTGTGAGCTTATTAATAAGCTGAGAGCTAATGTTAACCCATTAAGTGGAGAGGTTATGTTGAACCGGGTTTTAATTGTAAGCATAATTTGATCTTTTTTAGTAGATTGTTGCGTGTCTATTCTCGGTAAGTGGCTTGCCATTGTTCATAGCCATCAATAGAGTCTTCAAGTAATTTGTCAAACTGTTTTCCTGTGCCACCTAGGCCGAAAAACTGGAATTCAAGTATTATTCCTTCGTCATAAGTTAGGTTGTTTGTTCCGCTAGTGAATTGGTCATCATCAACAACACGTTCATAGGCGAACCTGACTCGGTAGCAACAGCTATGATATTCGATGCCCAAAAGCCGTTCTAGCTCTTGGTTATTTTGGTAATCATAACTACTGTGTCCAATGAGTGTCCAATTGCCATTGAATAATGGCTTGATGAAAGAAAGTTCGGATTGCTCTGATTGCTCTGATGAGTTGCGTAAAAAACGATGGCTTAGATTGAATAGGCTGCTGTTATCGCCGCGATATTTAATCGAAATGGTATTGTCAGCGATTTCGTTGGCATCATCGTCATATATAATATCGTTTGTTAGGGTCCAGTTCTTGGCAAAGTTGGACGATATTATCCCTGCAATCGGGGAATTATTCGCGGTATCGGGAGTGCCGGATAGTGTGACCTTACGTTCTTCAAAATAAAGGGCTTTACCAATGCTGGCACTAAAAATCTCTCTTCCAGTTTCATTGCCGATAAAGCGAGTGGTTAGGCCAATAGAGAGCTGGTTAGCATCATCAATGCGGTCCCCGCCAGAAAATCGAGTGTCATTGAAGAGCTGGTTGTAGCTGAAGGTAAGGTCTGATGTGTCAAAATTTATATCTTCTCCTGTGCGGGTCAAGTCTGATTGGTTTTTATGCTCGCTGTAAAAATAAAATAGGCGAGGTTCGAATGTTTGTTGATAGCCATTGCCGCTGCGTTCAAAATATAAGCCGGAATCCACTGCTAATTGGGGGACGATAATAGATGGGGTGTTGTTGGCACCCGTATTTAGTTTATCGTCTTCTAATTGATAGGCTAAATATTGAGTTTGTAGTCTGGGGTGAAAAAATCCCGCGTCCCAGTCGTTATCTTTTCCGATCGCATATCTTAAGCGTGAGCGGCCGCCCACTAATGTTTTATCTCCGGGATCATCCGCATCACTGTGGTCAAAGAGAATCCATTCATTTTCAAGATTTATGTCCCATTCGCCTATATTGTACTCGCCATCAAATGTCATTTGGGGAAGTTGTTTGTAAGGCCGAGTAATTGAATCGTCAAGTGTTTGGTATTGTTGGGTATTCACCTCAAATCGCCAGTGGGTAAATTGATATCCTGCTTTGATTTGTTGAAGTAAGCTGACCTCACTATTGGAGTTTAATGTCGAAGCATCAAAATCTTTTAAGTAATCATTATCACTGACTTCGTTATAGTCAATGCTGCTGAACCATTGGCGCTGCTTGCCACCTTGTTGATTGATGCTTACTTGCCAGCGCTCATTACCCGCAAAAGGGTTGATTTCGGCACGCGTTTTTGTTCCATCGTTGAGCAAACTTTCTTCACTCTCTTTCAGTTTTCCTGAATCATCGTTGAGGTGGGTTAGGTTAACTTCTGTTTCGAAATGGTTGTTTAGGTGCCGACCATTTACCTCTAGCATTGTGCCATGATTGTGTAGCAAATGAGGTGTTAGTATTAGGTCGTAATTAGGTGCGAAATTGAAGTAATAGGGTATAGATAGATCAATAGCACCGTCACTTAAGGATAGCGTGGGATATAAAAAGCCAGACTGTCTTTCGTCACCTATAGGGAAGCGTAAGTATGGCCAGTAAAAAACAGGAATACCCTTAACGATTAAACGAACATTGGTGGCTGACCCTTGATTTTTTTCAGTATCAATAGTGATTGTACTGCCTTTAAGATACCAATCATTGCTGCCAGGTTCGCAATGGGTATATTGACTGTTAGTCAGCGTTATTTTTTGTTGATTTTTTTTGAGGCTTTTTGCTTGTCCTCTAATATGCGCCGAGTGGATAACGTAGGTGGCATTATCAATAGCTAGTGTATCTTTACGTTGGTTTACTTCGCCTTTGTCGGCAATCAGTAGTAAGTCTGGTTGTCTAATGGTCAGTTGGCCATTAATAGTGATGTTACCTGTTTGTTCACTATATATGGCTTGATCTGCAGTGAGTTTTTGATAGCCTTTCTTTACGATCACATCACCGATTAGAGTGATTTCCTTAAAGCCATTTTTTTCTGTGATAATGCTCTGCGCTGAGGATGTCTCTGTTGCGCTATCGATAATGTCTAGCGACGTGTCTTGCTCAGCTAGTGGTGAAATATAGGCGCCACAACTGCCTAACGGCAGTTCTTGCCTCTGCTCTTCAGTGAGTTGGCTTAACGGGACCCAATCAAGAGTCTGCTTTATATCGGCTAAAGGTGAGGCTGAAAAACCTATGCCAATCAAGAGGCTGGTAGTTCGTATCAATGGCCTGGAGGGGGTAAGCTGGTTGCATAATAAGGTAAAAATCATGGTTTTCGTGTTATTTCCAGGTCAAATGACTGTAAGTCAGTGTAGTTTCTTGTTTTTATCAAAGAGCGCAATTCTACTGTAAAATGAGCCGCTAGTGGTGGTTAAAATAATAAAATCGTTTATTGTAGCCACACAATCATAAATAGTGTTGCTAGTAATAAGCGTTAGGGGCGATAAGGTGGTCATGTTAGGTGTGGAGCAGTTGAAACAATGGGTTGCATCGGAGTTAAAAAAGCACGTTTCGGTTAAGTTTGATTCTGCTATGGAGTTAAGTCCATTGCCTGGTGATGCAGGTTTTCGTCAGTATTATCGGGTGAATACACAGCCAGTTTTATTAGCGGTAGCGGCCCCTCAGGCTTTGGGGCTTAGTGATTCGGCTGAGTACTTTTCATCGTTGTCGTCCATTTTTAGACGTCAGGGCGTACCTACGCCTATGGTACTTGCTTGTGATACGGCAAATAATCGCTTATTAATTGAGTGTTTTGAGGGCGATGATCTATACGATGAGCTGATATCGGGAAATGCAGATGCATTGTATGGGGAGGCTTTATTGGTACTGCTGCGCTTACAGCAAATTCCTCGTTCAAGAGTCAGTGTCGCTGAGTATGATAAACCCTTATTATTGAAAGAGATGGACTTGTTTCGTCAGTGGTTTGTCAGTGAACTATTAGCCTATACAGTATCAATAGAAGAAGAACAGTTAATAACAGCAGCATTTGACTTTCTAGCCGAGCAGGCATTATCTCAGCCTCAAGTACTTGTTCATCGGGATTACCATTCGCGTAATTTAATTCATCGGGAGGGGAAAGCACCGGGAGTGATTGATTTTCAGGATGCGGTATGGGGGCCGATTACCTATGATTTGGTATCTCTGCTGCGTGATTGCTATATTCGCTGGTCTCCGGAGGAAGTTCGGCAGTGGGCGATTGGTTACGGGAATATGGCCTATGAAGTAGGTTTGCTGCCGATGACGTCGAGCCAGCAATTTTTACAGTGGTTCGACACAATGGGTTTGCATCGGCATATTAAGGTCTTGGGTATTTTCGCTCGTTTATCACTACGAGACGGTAAACATCGTTACTTGAATGATTTGCCGTTGGTTATTCGTTATGTATTAGAAATCGCTAATCAATATCCGCAAACTCAAGCATTTGCTAGCTTATTTGAAGAAAAACTCCTGCCTTTGTGCGAAAGACAGTCTTGGTATAGCGACTATGCTCGCGCGGGTGACCGCGAATGAAGGCAATGATCTTAGCTGCTGGTCGAGGCGAGCGCATGCGTCCGTTAACGGATACTATACCTAAGCCATTATTATCGGTGGCCAATAAACCCTTAATTGTTTATCACTTAGAAAAAATAGCCGCTATGGAGATCACTGAGGTTGTGATCAATATTGCTTATCTTGGTGATAAGATTCGTCAAGCCTTAGGCGACGGTTCCCGTTGGGGCTTAACAATTCAATATTCTGAAGAGACTGAACCGTTAGAAACGGCGGGAGCTTTATTGCACGCACTGCCTTTATTGGGTGACACGCCTTTTTTATTGGTGAATGGCGATGTGTGGACTGATTTAAATTTTTCTTCCGTTGTTGACGTGCCACTAAATGATGCCTTGGCACGTTTAGTTTTTGTTAAAAACCCTGAGCATAATTTACAGGGTGATTTTTATATCAATGAAAATAATTTAGTTGAACAAAGTACATCGCGATTAAGTAATACCTTCGGTGGAGTTGCATTAATTAGCCCTAAAATAATTAGCGGTTACCCAAATAAAAGAAGAATATTTCCATTAAAAGAGGTGTTTGATTATTATATTGAACAGCAGTTACTTGAGGGAATCGTTTATAGTGGGAAATGGTGTGATGTAGGAACCCCCGCTCGTTTGGCATCCTTAGGCGCTTTTTTGTTAACGGCGTAACATTTTCTCCTTGCTTATTTTGTTTGTCACATTTCTGTAATAGCTAATGTCTACAGTCTCACCTCCTTAATTCTGCTTTGGAGAATAGTATGTGGCGTTCGGTTTTTGGTAAGTATCGAGGAATAGTTGCCGCCATTGGTGTCTTTATCATTCTTGATGCTGGCGTTCTGCTGCTTAATTTTTATACGACCTATCAAATATCAGATGACGCCCATGCGATTCATTTAGCTAATAGACAGTCAATGTTAAGCCAGCGTATATTTCATAGTGTTGAACAGATGCGCGATGATTTACAGCACGGTCGAAGTTTTGAAGCTAGTCAAAGCAAACTGGCGGTTAGCTATAAGCAATTTGATGAGGTGTTAGATTCCTTTATTTATGGCGGAACCCTTATTGGTCAAGGCCAAGGTCAAGACGAATTGTTGCTTGATGATGGTTATCAGCTGTTAAGCGAGCAATATTTAACGTCGGCAGAAGCATTGTGGAAACCATTCCGTTTTCTAGTTGGACCGTTGGTTTATGCAGAGTATTATAATGAAGATCTTGATCAGCAGAATTTGAAAGCTAAGGCAGACCTAGCGGTCAATTATGCATTTAATGTGGGAGATGAGTTGCTGGAATCGGTGACAAACTTTTCTCTTGCTGTTGAATCAAGAGCGCATAAAAAAGCAGTGAACTTGCGAATGGTGCAGGCAATTGCTATTGCGTTAGCAATTGTCAACTTTTTTATTATCTTGTTTCATTTTATTAAGCGTCTAAATCGTAGTGACGAGTCGGCAGAGAAGGCTAAAAGTGAGACGGCAGAAATTATGCGTACCGTTAGTGATGGATTATTTTTGTTGGATGAGCAATATAAAATGGGTTCTCAATATTCATCTAAGATGCAGCATTTATTTCGCCAAGAAGAGTTTGCTGGTGTCGATTTTTTTTATTTGCTAGAAGAGATTGTTTCGTTTGAAACTACCGTTGTTGCTAAGGACTATATAGATTCACTTTTTAACGATAGAGTAAAGTCAAACTTAATGGATGAGCTTAATCCATTGCAAGAAGTGGAAATTAGTCTTGCCAATAAGCATGGTGTTAATAATCATTATTTCATGTTTAATTTTTCTCGTGTGTATCATAAAAACAAAATCATTCATTTGCTGGTTTCTGTGAAAGATATTACAGAGTTGGTTGGCATTAGAAAAAAATTAGCAAGTGCTAATGATCAGTCTAGTCAGGAAGCGGAATCGTTTTTATTTCTGATGAACGTAGATAGTAAATTGCTTAAAGAGTTTGTTTTGATATTAGATAATGGTTTGCATTCTATTAATGATGAGTTGGAAAAGCCGGAATATTCCACTACGGACTTTTCTGTCAAGCGCAACAAGATTAATTGTATAGCGCATTTATTGAAAGGCGAAGCCTCAATGCTCGGTTTAAGTATGGTTGAAGCGGGTGTACATGTGTTAGAAGATAAGTTGGCAATGTTGAATAAAAAGGAGCACTTAGAAGGTGATGATTTTTTACCTGTTACGGTAGCTTTACATGCGTTACTTAAAACATCTGCATCGATTAAAGTGTTTTCTTCTCGCTTTGTTAATCCATCTAATGCAGTACCCTTAAAGGCTGTCAACGGTGTGGTAGAGAAAAGTATTCAGTTGTCTCCCTTGCATACAGCGTTACTGGGTTTTGCGAAACGAGTGAGTGCTGATGTTAATAAAAAGGTGAGGTTAGACCTATCAAGGTTTGATGCTAATTTGATCCCTTCGGCTTCTATGTCGGTAATGAAAACGGTACTGATTCAGCTGATTCGAAACGCGATTGTGCATGGTTTAGAGAAATCTAAGAAGAGGCTTGAGCTAGGTAAGCCAAAAACAGGTTTGATTGAGGTGGTTGTTGAGAAGCTAGATGGGAATGTCATTGTTACTGTTCGGGATGATGGTAAGGGAATTGATTTTAATGCAGTTAAGCAGTATTTGTTAATGCAGGGGCAGTATTCGGCCGCTCAGGTGAATAAAATGGGTGCTCGTGAATTAGTAAGATTTATTTTTCAGCCAGGTTTTTCAACGACTAAGTATGTAGATAAGCATTCAGGGCGAGGAGTAGGTTTAGATGTAGTAAAATCATCTATTGATAGTGTTGGAGCTTATTTGTCCGTTAGTTGTAAAGCAAAATGTTCATCTGAGTTTCGTGTCCGTATTCCAGTGATAGTAACGTTAGCAGCAATTGCATAAGGGGCTTATAGTGAAGTTAATGGTAGTGGATGATTCTCTAGCGATTCGTCGAAAAATTGAACGCTGTGCTTGTATGCATGAAGGAATCACAATTATATCGGCGCCTGATGGGATGAGGGCAATAGATTTGTTTCGTCAAGCAATGCCAGAATTGGTTACCATGGATCTCACCATGCCTCATGTCGATGGTGTTGAATGTGTTAAGGCGTTGATGACGATTAATCCTGAAGCTCATATTCTAGTGATATCGGCATTGTCGGATAAGGTAACTGCATTAATGGCGATTAAAAACGGTGCTGAAGGTTTTTTAAAGAAACCATTTTCAGACGAGGATCTCAATATGGCATTGAAGGAATTACTGACAAAGGAGCCTCATAATGGTTACTGATAGTGAGGTGCAAGTATTTATTGATGGGATTAAACATTACTTTGATACAGTGTCTGATAGTAAGGCGGTTGTTGGTACGCCTTATTTGATTGATGCAGTTGAAGCACCATCTAATGATTATGTCGGTATTATTAATGTTTCTGGGATTAGAAATGGCAGTGTTTATTTTTCGTCCGCTAGAGCGATGTTGCGTCATTTACTCGTTAGTTTGGGAGAGGTGAAGGTTAGTTCGGAATTAGTTTTAGATATTGTTGGAGAAGTAACAAATACTATTTCTGGAAATGTTCGAGAGAATTTTGGTTCGCAGTTTATTATTTCTGTTCCTATTATTAAGGAAAAAAGTTCGGGTGTACTTGTCGGGACACAACACGATAAAGCCTTTACCATTCCATTCCGCTGGAAAACTTATACTGGGCATTTAGTAGTATGTCTTAATTAAGTGGGTAATGTCGATGACAGGAGGTGTGCATGTGGAGAAAGGCTGTATTATAGTTCATCCTTAGACATTTCAATCATCATCCACTCTTTAAACGCCTTCATAGCAAAGGTCAGTTTGCGGTTTTTTTGGTATACGAGATAAAAGGCTTTGTCTAACTGTAAGCGAATATCAATAGGAATGATGAGCTCGCCTTGTCTTAGGCTTTCACTTGCTAGGCTCACGTCAGCAAGTGCAATGCCGATACCTTTAGTTGCCGCGGTAACGGCTAGTGAGCTACTTGAAAAGGAGATGTGCCGCTTTGATGGTTTGTACTCGATATTAGCAGATTTAAACCATGCGAGCCATTCATCATTACGCTTTTTAACGAAAAACAGTTTATGTTGTAGTAAGTCTTCGGCGTTATTGATAGCGCCTTTTAATAGTAGTTTTGGGCTGCAGACAGGTACGCGTTCAGAATGGCGAAGAAAATGTGTTTCGATATCTGGCCAGTCACCATGGCCAAAATAAACAGCGATATCAATCTCTGAGCGCGGAAAGTCGATAAGTTCAGTAGTGGCATTAATGTCTAATTCAATATCGGGATTTATTTCGTAAAAGCGGTCAATTCTTGGTAGTAGCCAGTGGTTTAAAAAGGCAGGCGTCATGCTAATATTTAATTCACCTGTATCGTGTGATGCGATAAGATTCTGGGTGCCTTTGTCGATTTCTTTAAAGGCTTTTTGTATGAATTTTAGGTATTGCTTGCCTGCCAAGGTTATTTCGACTTGTCTTTTCTTGCGTTCAAATAAGGGAATGCCCAAGAAGTTTTCTAGTGATTTAATTTGGTGGCTAATGGCAGATGGCGTCACAAATAACTCTTCGGCCGCCTTATAGAAACTACCGTTCCGAGCGGCAGATTCAAAGCTAAGTAAAGCATTTAGTGGTGGGAGGCGCTTAATGTTAGCATCCTTATTAGCGAAGTCATGTGAACAGTTTAGTGTGAATTAGGTGTTTTTCTTGCTGCGTTCAGCTTACTATAGATCTCGTTACTAAGGAATTATTTGTTTTTGTAAAGTTTTGATTTTAATTAGCTTTATTATTCGCTATCTCGTATATTCTGCGAGTGAATGCATACGCTAGATTAACAAAAGTTATTATTAAGTTGACGAGAGAAGTTATGGATCCATTAACGCAGGGTATGCTGGGTGTAGTTGCTGCTCAGTCTTTCGCAAAGCCCAAGGTTTTATTGACGGCAAGCCTATTAGGCCTCTTGTCTGGAATGGCACCAGACATTGATATTATTATCCGCTCTACTACGGATCCCTTGTTGGCTCTGGAGTTTCATCGTCAGTTTACTCATTCATTATTTTTTATTCCTTTTGGCGGGTTTATTTGTGCTCTAGTCTTTTCTATTGTTTTTAGACCGTTGATCCGGCGGGCGGAATTGAGTTTCTTGCAAACGCTGTTGTATTGTACTTTGGGCTATGCAAGCCATGGTCTGTTGGATGCCTGTACGACGTATGGAACGCAGTTGTTGTGGCCGTTCAGTAATGCACGGGTAGCATGGAATACGATTTCTATTATTGATCCTTTATATACCTTGCCTTTGTTACTATTCATTATCTTAACGGTGGTGTATCGCTCTAGGCGATTAGCGATGGCCTCTCTTGCTTGGATTGTTATTTATACTTCGGTGGGGATTGTGCAGCGAGAAAGGGCGGAAGCCTTTGGCTTGCAATTGGCTCTTGATCGAGGGCATCAGCCGATTAGCTTGGAGGCTAAGCCTAGCTTTGCTAATTTATTGGTGTGGAAAATAGTCTATACAACAGAAAGTCATTTTTACGTTGATGCTATTCGAGCGGGTTGGCAGGCAAAGTATTATCAAGGTGATTCAGTTCGGAAGCTGAATGTAGGGCAAGATTTTCCTTGGTTAGATGCGGAGTCTCAGCAAGCGAAAGATATTGAACGCTTTCGTTGGTTTTCTAATGGCTATATCGCGATTTCACCGTATCATCCTCAGCGAATTATTGACATTCGCTTTTCTCTATTACCTAATGAAATTAGGGGGTTGTGGGGAATCGAATTAGATCAGTCCTTGGGCAAGCAAGCACATATACATTATGTGGCAGACCGTTCACGAGAGGGTAATACATTTACTCAGTTGTGGAAGATGATCGTTGGCGCAGAATGAAGTAACTAGTTATTATCCCCGTACCATTAGCCGCTAGATCCCAAAAAGACATGGTGCGCCCAGTGTATGATTGGAGGATCTCTATTAGCCCGCTATAAATGAAGATGCCAATGGTTAATCTGGTAAATGTACTGGCAGTTTTTGTTGTTCGCCAGCCCAAAAAGGTGAAGAGTGTATAGCTAATACCGTGAGCAAGCTTATCGTTATAGGGTAGCTCACCTAAGTTGATGTGAGGCTTTAGGGATAAGCCTGTCACTAGTACAGCGTAGCTAATAAAAATAATAAGCGGTATATAATGATTGTCGCGCTGTATGTTAGACAGAAACTTTAGTAGATTCATAAATAGCTACGCTGAGAATTATACTACCGCCAATAATAGTGGTAGCGCTAAGGTTTTCATTTAGTACTAGCCACGCAAAAAAACTACCTAGTACTGGTTGTAAACAGCTAACCATCGCCACTGTTTTTGCTGGAAATGTTTTATAGCTCTTTATTAGCATGGTATGAGCAATGGCGGTTGCTAATACCCCGAGAATAATCAGGTATAACCATTGTTGGCTCTCTAGTAATAATAGTGATGCTGTGTCGACAAAGTAAAGCAGCATCATGGCAATACATAACATTTGATGTAACATCAGCGTATCGCTCGGTATCTCAGCGCAGTAATATTTTTGCAGGATATTCCTGAGAGTGAATAAAACAGCGGATGCGACGCCTGCGATAACACCGAGTAAAACATGGTTAGAAAAAAAGTTTACTGTATCGCTGAGGTGGTCGCTGATAATAATAAATAAGCCAAGCAGTACGACTGCGCCTAAGCCAATGTCTACCACTTTTAATTTTTTACGAGTAAATAGAGGTTCCAATAATATGGTCATGATCGGAAACGTGTACAGCGATAACATGCCAATGGCGACGGATGACGATTGCATAGCATAAAAGAAGCTAATCCAATGCAGGCCCATTAAGATACCTATTCCATAGACAATAGCGGCAGATTTTTTGTTGGCTAGTGTTGCCGTACCTTTGGTTGCGAACATAAAGAGTAGTAGGGCAATGCCAGCAAAGATACTGCGAGCTTGGGTGATGGTAACTGCATCTAGGGGCATTCCATTAGAGAATAGTCCATTCAATCCCAATAGAAAAATACTGCTATAAAGTGTAATGTAAGCTGTCGATTGATTCATTTAATGATTTTTTTAATGACTTCGCTAACCGCTATGAAAGCAAATGTGGCCGTCACCATGGTCGCGGCACCAAAGCCTTGGCTGCAATCGAGTCTAGCACCTTCTTCGAGAAATTGTTTTGTTCGGCAGGTTTCACCCTTGTTATCTGGGTAGGTCATTTGTTCCGTTGAATAAATGGCGGGCACAGAGAAGGATTCTTTGGGACTGCGGCTAAAGCCGTATAGTCGACGAAGGTTATTGCGTACTTTAGATAGCAGGGGATCATTTTTTGTTTTACTAAGATCGCGAACAGTTATTTTTTGGGGGTCTTTTTTTCCGCCTGCAGAACCAATGGTAATGATCTTCGTTTTTTGTCGTTTACAAAAATTAATCAATTTAGTTTTGATCATTACCGAATCAATCGCATCGATGACTAAGCTATAGTCTTTATGAATATAGGTTTCAAGATTGTCATGATCAATAAAATCATCAATGGTGTTGACGAGCATTTCTGGATTGATGGCCTGTAAACGTTTGGCCATGGTGTGTGTTTTTGATTGGCCGATAGTGTCTTGGGTAGCGTGTATTTGGCGGTTGATATTGCTGACACATAAATCATCGAGATCCATTAATGTGATTGCGCCGATGCCCGAGCGAGCGAGCGCTTCTGCTGCCCATGAGCCGACGCCGCCAATACCAATGATGAGTATATGGCTATGCTGTAACTTCTGTAATGCTTGGGTGCCATAGAGTCGTGTGATGCCACCAAAGCGAAGCTGGGTGCTTTCACTTAATGAAGAAGTCATAGCTATTTTTTCGTTACTTGAGGTGTTGTTTGAACCTAGAAACGGCAGTTGGCGCGAAAAAGCTGTGCACCAAAAGTAGGCCCCTCTAGGGGAGTTATTGGTGTGCATAGGACTTTCCCTAGCAACATAAGTTAGTATCGCGTAGCGACCTTATTGGTCGTGAGCGAAGACTAAGATTATCAATAACTTGTGCAGACTTTCGTGATTCAACTGCCGTTTCTAGGTTGAAGTGTAGTTTTCGTTTTGGGTAAGGGTAACGGACATAAAAAAGCGAGGACTCCCCTGATATAAGAGGGCACCCCGCCTTTTTATGTGGCTAAGCGTTCAACTTAAAAGGTGTTGCGCTTGTAGTTACGATAAGCGGGTCGCCAGAAGTTTCTAGCAATAGCGGCATCGATATGTTCATCGCTGACCTCGGGCGTTACTTCATCTTTAATCGCTTGTTTGTAAACCATCTTGGCAATATATTTACTCACATTGCGAATATCATTCAGGTCTGGCAGCAATTCTTCAGATCCAGAATCGTGTACGGCTGCATATTCTGCAAGAGCATAACTGGATGCCATCAGCATATTGTCAGTGACGCGGCTGGCTTTACTAGCGACTACGCCTAATCCAACACCTGGGAAAATATAGCTGTTATTGCATTGAGAGATCACATAAGTCTTGCCGTTAAGTTCTACTGGATCAAATGGGCTACCAGTGGCAACAATCGCATTGCCTTTGGTCCATTTTAGAATGTCTTCAGGAACTGCTTCTACTTTTGAGGTAGGGTTCGATAAAGGCAGTACAATGGGTTTCCCAGTATTGGCTTGCATTTGCTCAATAATTTCTTGGGTAAATAGGCCCGCGACTGTTGAAACTCCAACAATCACGGTGGATGCAGAATGCTTAACAGTTTCTGCTAAAGTGGCTGTGTCGCTACTAATTCCCCATTCGCTTAAGCGTTCGTCAGACTGGCATAGGCGTAATTGGAAGTCTTTTAGGCCACTCATGCTGCCAATAACTAGGCCGCGACTATTGATCATGAAAATGCGTTTACGTGCTTGCATGTCGCTGAGTCCTTCGGACACCATTTGAGCAACAATTTGTTCTGCAATACCACAGCCAGCAGAACCTGCACCGCAGAAAGTCACGACTTGATCTCTTAATTGCTGACCTTTGCTTTTACAAGCGGCTAATAAGGTACCTACGGTAACTGCTGCGGTACCTTGAATGTCATCGTTGAAGCTACAAGCTTTATTACGATAACGGTCGAGAAGACGATTGGCATTGTGTCCAGCAAAGTCTTCAAACTGAATTAAGGCTTCAGGCCAGCGACTGGTTACCGCTTGCATAAACATTTCAACAAAATCATCGTATTCCTGACCTGAAAGGCGCGGGTGCTTTGCGCCCATATACATAGGGTCATCAATTAAGGCTTGATTGTTTGTGCCTACATCTAAGGTGATCGGTAGCGTATATGCAGGGCTGATACCACCACAAGCAGAGTACAGCGCTAGCTTACCGATGGGAATTCCCATGCCGCCAATACCTAGATCGCCCAAGCCAAGGATACGTTCGCCGTCAGTAACAACGATGACTTTAATGTTGCGCTTGGTTGCATTCTGTAGCATGTCATCAATTTTATTACGATCATTGTATGAAATGAAGAGGCCGCGGTGACGTCGATAAATACGTGAAAATTGCTGGCAAGCTTCACCTACGGTAGGGGTGTAGATGAGAGGCATAATCTCATTTAAATTTTCAGTCACCAATCGATAGTAGAGGGTTTCATTAGTGTCTTGAATGTTGCGCAGATAAATATGCTTGTCTATGTTAGATGTAAAGGAGCTTAATTGTTCATATGCGCGAGCAGTTTGCTCTTCAATGGTTTCTGTAATGTCAGGTAATAGACCGGTTAAGTTGAAGTTTGTGCGTTCTTCTTTAGTAAATGCGCTACCTTTGTTAAGTAAAGGTGTTTCTAATAACATGGGGCCGGCGTACTGGATATAGAGAGGCTTTTTTTTCATAGGAGCTATTTCTTCGAGTTATGGAATCAATTTTTAGGTGAGGTGAGTGATTTTCAGCATTTTACGTTGCTATCGAGCATAAGTTCTCAATGAGTTTGGGAGCCTGTCGGACTTAACCGTTCGTAGCGAGGGAAAGCAGGAATTAGTCAGTTTTTGCAGTCGATCTATTTAACGAAATTGACCGTGAAAAATGGCTGGTTCCTGCTTTTTCGCAGTAGGACAGTGTTAAGTCCGACAGGCTCCTAGCTATATCTATAGTGTAAATAACATAGATTGCAAGTGCAGCTTATTATCCTCTCCATCTACCTAGCTACTGCTTAGTAGTGCTTGTGATCAAAGGTGTAAGCACGAAGCAAATATAGCTGGCTATTATACGTTATTTCTCTTGGATTTTAAATACGATAAGCGGTGTTTGCTGGAGTTTAATGTAATAGTGAGCTGACTGGGATGGTTCTCGTCCAATATTTTTTTATGCTGTTTTATGCTTAATTGAACAGGTAATTATTAAGCTTATACGGTCAACTGCTTCTTTTTCTCGATTTTTAATGCCCAATAGTGATACCAGGAGGCTGTCCGAGAATAGAAACCTACTGCGGAAAAGCGGATTTTGGCCAGATTTTCTCCTGATTTTCGTCGCTTAAAGGCGCCTACTGTTGGCCAATAGAACCACTATTCTCCTCAATTCATGAAAAAATCTGACTCAAAACCGCTATCCCTCGCTACGGCCCCTATTCTCGGACAGCCTCCTAGGTTAATGGGAAGTGATATCACCGATGAGCGTTTATTTCATCAGCAGCGCCATTTTCTGGTGTTTGATCACTTTTTTGATTGGCTTGCCATTATTAATGGTATATTTGAGCACCCTTATATTAGCGTGGGTTATATTGCTTTTATACTTGTTGCCTTTGTCCATTACGTCGATCAATAGCTTGCAGCGAAAGATGGGTAAGTCTTGGCTGAGTTTGCATAAGTCCGTTTATCTCGTGGGAATTTTGGTGATCATTCACTACTGGTGGTTGGTCAAAGCCGATGTGCTTTTACCTTTGGTTTATGGTGTTATATTAGCGTGCTTGTTTTTGCTGCGAGGGTATTTTTTCATTAAGAAGAGATGGCCTTTGTTGTTACCTGAAATATTATCGAGAGCGTCGTCTGGAGTTTCATCGCGTGGATGATAGTCTTACGCGTTTTTATACGGTATTGTCACAAATACCTGAAGGTCGGGTGTGTAGCTATGGGCATCTGGCTAAGATGGCCGAGCTTAGTGGCGCTAGACAAAGTTGCCACTTATTGCGTAAATTACCTGAAGGTTCAGCTTTGCCGTGGTATCGTATTGTTAATGCTCAGGGTAAGCTAGCGAACTTTGCTGGAGCCATTCAGCAGCGCCGTTTACTGGAGTCCGAAGGGGTTATATTTACCTCAGCAAGTCGTATACCTAAACATTATTTTTTATAAGCGCTATCGGCGTTAATTATTTCAATCTTAACCTAATGCCTACAACTTCTATTGATGCCATCTCTCCCATTGACCTTGCAATGCAACGTCGAGTTTCTGCTGAGGTCAAACGCTACCTTCCCGTTGCGGAGTCACTTTATCAACGACCCTTCGCTGATATTGAAGTGCTGTTTGACTTAAAAGGTAGGGCGGCAGGCATGTATCGTGTTAAAGCACCTAAAGTATTAACTACGGCATTAACAAAGAGATTGACGAGGCTCCCTTCATTGGATTTTGGCGTATCCGCTCAGGTGCAGCGATCGATCCGCTTTAATCCATGGTTGTTTGCTAAGTATCCAGAAGATAGTTGGCAAAATACTATTCCTCATGAGGTTGCTCATTATATCGCCGATTGTTTATATGGTATAAAAGCTATTCGTCCTCACGGTAAGGAATGGCAGCAGATTATGCGGGATTTGGGCGCTGAGCCCATTGTGCGAGCCGCCTATGATTTGTCGGGAATCCCAGTACGACAAGTGCGACGCTATTTATACCGTTGTCAGTGTCGAGACGTGCCTTTGACGAGTTATCGGCATCAAAAAATACAGCGAGGGCTACAGCGTTACCGCTGTCGTGATTGCGGCAAGCAGTTGCGTTATTCACAAGCATAGCTTGAGTTAATTTACCCTCTCCATTATTCTCATCCACAACTATACTAGTAAGAAATGGCTATTGTAGATTAAATTTTGGGGCTAATGGAGGCCTTTAGCTACGCCATATTCACCCGTCATATTATTAAAGGAGACCTGTCTCTGTGGTCAAATATGTATTTATCATGAGTTGTGGATTTATTTTTGGCGCTTTAGTGGTCGAGTATAAAGATTACTTTGCTCATCAAATTCCGGTCCCTGTTGCTGTTTTAGCCGATGGAGGCGCTTATGATGGCGAGTTACGCAAAGGCTTGCTGGAGGGAAAAGGACGCATTTCATGGCCCAGCAAGAACTATTATGAAGGTGAGTTTTTAGCCGGTCTGTTTCACGGTAAAGGTATATTGCATACCCCCGCTTTTTTATATCAGGGTGAATTTCAGCTGGGTAATGCTAACGGTGAAGGCACTATTGATTACGCCAATGGAGATAACTATCAAGGACAGGTGATATTTGGATTGCCGAGTGGTTATGGTGTCCTAGAGGCAGGAGATGGAGATGTTTATAAAGGTGAATTTAAAAACAGCCTTTATCATGGGAATGGAGAGTTGGTGATCCTTGGCGGGGATAGTTATATTGGTGGTTTTGAGGCAGGTTTATTTCACGGTGAGGGGGTGTATAGCCAAGTGCAACAGTTGTTAGAGGCTAATCCGTCGGAGGTCAGTCCATATAGTACCTATAGCGGTGTTTTTGTTGCAGGGCAATTTACGGGTGAAGGTGTGTGGATAGATAATAGCCAGCGCTATGAAGGCCGATTTCTAGACTGGAAATTTCATGGTGAGGGTTTGTATAGTTCTCCTAGTGGCACCTATACGGGAAGTTTTGATCATGGTCGCTATGAAGGTAAGGGCGTTTATTTGAGTGCAGAAGGCACTCACTATAAGGGTGGTTTTTCTGCTGGGCGTTACCATGGCGAGGGTGTATTCACTTCACCCATCGGCGATGTTTATAGTGGTGGTTTTCAATATGGTCTTAGGCATGGTTCGGGTAAATTGACCTATGCCGAGGAACTGGATGGTATTCGTGAAGTGAGGGGTGAGTGGGAGGGAGGTAAGTTACTTAACGCTAACCACCCTCGCTTGGCTATTGCGGAACAACAATTGGTCGAGTATGCCTTATATCATCAAGCCGATATGCTAGGGGATGAACTGGCATCATTGTCGGAGCAAAACCCTGAAAAAATCGACCTGTACTTTGTTGGTATTGCGGGTGATGGCAGTCAAGGTGTGTTTCGTCGAGAAGTGGGTTTTATTCAAGACCTCTTTGATCAACATTATGGCACAAAAACTAAATCTGTTAGTTTGATTAACAGCACTTTTAGTTATGACGTTAAACCCTTGGCGACAGTCACTAGTATTCGAAAAACTTTACAGGCAGTAGCGGAAAAAATGGATAAAGACAATGATATTTTATTTCTTTATTTAACGAGTCATGGCTCCCGTGATGTGAAATTACAGCTATCTCAGCCCGGGCTTGCGCTGGAATCGCTTGATGGTGATACCCTGGGTGAAATGCTGGCCTCGTTACCTGTTCGTTATAAAGTGGTGGTTATATCCGCTTGTTATGCTGGTGGTTTTATTTCTAAAATAAAAGATGATTCAATGCTGGTGATGGCGGCTGCAGAGGCAGACAAAACCTCTTTTGGCTGTAGTGATCGTGCCCGTATGACCTACTTTGGCGAGGCGTTCTTTAAAGATTCGTTGCTACAATCGACTAGTTTTGTCGATACCTTTTATCGGGCGCGAGATATTATTCGGGGGCGTGAAGCTAAGGCAGGTTTTGTTTATTCTAACCCGCAAATATTTAAGCCTAAGGCAATAGTGGAAAAATTAAGTCAATGGCGTCAGCAGATGGCATCAGCAGCTGAGGAAAAAATAGATTTTTCTCGGTCTGCTGTAGAGTAATACTACCGGGTCACTTGAAAAGAATACACTCCATTTCAGGCGCGCTGTGAATATGCTCCTATACGCTCAGCTTCGGCATCCATGCCTCAGATGTCCTGAAATGGAGTGTATTCTTTTCAAGCACCCTGCTAAGTAGGTGTTGTTAAAGTACGAATAATGGGATATGTTTCTCTTTGATTTGTTTGTGTAGTTCTAGTTTTTCAGCAAATCACGTCATAATAATAACAATGTGAGGAATATACTATGCTTAACAAGGTGCAAGATAATAGTGTGATTGTATTGGTGGGTCGTGTTTTATTAGGCTTGCTTTTTTTTATGGGCGGCCTGAAGTTATTTACGGGAGGGGTGCCGATTGAGTATGCTGCAACAGGGGCTAAGTTTGTTGCTCTGCCTGCTTTTTTAGTTTGGGTTGGTTTTGCAGTTAAGTTAGTCGCAGGCGCAGGCGTTATTTTAGGTTTCCAAACGCGCTTGGCGGCATTGTCATTGGCAGTGTTTACATTGATTACGGCATTTAATTTTCATTATATTGATAACTTCTTTTGGAAAGAACTATGTATTGTGGGCGGGTTGCTAATCTTGGCAGCGCATGGTGCTGGTTGTATTAGTTTGGATGCAAAGTTTAAGAAAGAGTAGCTTTTATAATAATTGTAGCTAACTATAGGAAAGCCCCACAATTTCTTGTGAGGCTTTTTTTTAATTTATTCAATAGTGAAATCAATGGTAGGACTAGAAGGGTATCAATACGTCATTATTGGCTTGTTGTTTATTTGGAGCGGTATTGTTAGATCCGGCTTTGGTTTTGGTGGAGCTGTTTTTGCTTTGCCTTTTTTGCTGTTGATTAGTAATCAGCCTTTGCTGTTCCTGCCTATTATTGCTGTGCACTTATTAGTCTTTTCCTCTTTAACGCTTTACCAGAATCAGCGTAATAGGAGGCCAGCGTTAATCTCTTCTGGGAGTGAACGTAATCATGAGTCTTCAGTTGATTGGTCATTTTTAAAAAAATCAATAGTGATAATGATTGTGCCGAAAATGATAGGTGTTTTGGGTTTGTTAACCTTGCCCTCTACAATAATGAGCGTGATTATTTTTTCTATTATTGCAGTATATGCATTTTCTTATATTTTAAATAAACCTTTTCAGAGTAAGAGTCGATGGTTTGATATCGTATTTTTAATGCTAGGCGGCTATGTTAGCGGCACGTCATTAATTGGCGCGCCACTTATTGTCGCTGTATTTGTAAAATATGTGGCTAAGGAACAGTTGCGCGACACACTATTCGTGCTTTGGTTTATTCTGGTCACCATAAAAATGGCGTCCTTTCTTTACTATGGAGTGGATTTTCAGCTGATTCATCATTTGTGGCTGTTGCCTTGCGCCGGAATTGGTCATGTGATTGGCTTACGTTTACATACTTATCTGATGTCGACAGATAATATTAAATTTTATCGTATATTTGGTGTGGTATTGTTGTTGACGAGTGTGGGAGGGATTGTTAAAGAGTGGTGGTAAGGTCTTTTGGCGTGCTTGCTATTTATCTTATGTCTATTTTACGGTTCTTTTTTGCCTTCTATTGCTCACTTCAATACCTTGCACATAAGCATCTAGAAAGCTGCGGATGCGTCGAGAAAGCCTATTCTCCCCCCAAGAGGTTTCGTAAGACATTTCTGTTAACTTTACTTGTGAATGGGTGGCGACACTTTCATTCTTGCCTAATGCCTTGCGTATTTTTGCAGCTTCTTGGTTTCTGCTATCTCCAGCGGTGTAGATGTCGAGTACGGGAATGTCGGGGTCAAAAAACCATTCCTGATAATCTTCATTGTCCGTTGGTAATCGGTTGCGGCCATTAAAAATAATGGACGCACGAATAGGTTTCTCTAGTTTTTTTCTTAATTTTTTATCGCTTATTCTTGGGGTGATATTTTTAATAAAAGTATGCGTGCGAATAGCGCCTGCGCCATTACCCATCAAAACGATATTAAATTGCCCTCGATCATGGAGGAATTTCATCGAGGAAACGAGTCTTTTTTCGATAGTACTTTTTCGCACTACTATGTCTTCGAGTAAGTTCTTAGCTTCCTTAGCGTTATCATCATCATCATTATTCTTTGGTGCTTTAGTGGCAACTACTTCAGTGGTTTCAGTGCTCACCTTTTCTGCTGCTAAGTCTGCCTCTAAGGGTTCGTCGCCATCGGCATTCGTTGACTCCATTACTTTTTTAATGGGGATTTTTTTTACGTCTAGTGTCCTCTTGGGTACTGTTTGTAGGTGTGGATCGGGCAGGCTAATGGCCATTGTCGCCCAGCCATAGTTAGGGAGTGACTCATGTAAGGGGGCTGTTGTTTGTGGCCAAGAAGGGTATTCCCCTGCGGCATGGACGATGAGTACCGCACCTTTTGCGTTACCTGTGCGATCTTCGTGCCAGATGGCCAAAAAAGGTTCATTTTCTGATTCTATCCATTGGTACGAGGCTTTAGGGAGATATTGTGTTATTACTTCCATGTTGTGATTATTATTGAGTGGGTAGGTCGCTCGTTTTATATTACCGTGTACGCGTGCAGGTTTGGGTCTGGTTTCCGTATTGGGGGTGGGTTCTATGGCAGGCTTATCGTTTTCGTCAGCATTTGCTTCTGTCGCGGGGGTTTCTGTAGTGCTAGGGTCAGGGGTTTGTCCTAGGCTATTCAAGGATATTGTTAGCGTCAGCAGTGTAGGCACCGCGATTAAGTAATAAAATATATTCATATCAATAGTGTAGACCACTAGGAGCCTGTTGGACTTAGGAAGAATCTACTACGGCAGGAGGAAATCGGTGCATTGTTCTGATCACTCTTGTCGCTTAAGGGCGCCTACTGTTGGTGAGTAAGCTCACTATTCGTCTCAAGTGATCGAAAAAATGCCCTAGACTTCTCACTGCCTCGATACGATACCCTAAGTCGACAGGCCCCTAGGAGGCTGTCCGAGAATAGAAACCTACTGCGGAAAAGCGGGTTTTGGCCAGATTTTCTCCTGATTTTCGTCGCTTAAAGGCGCCTACTGTTGGCAAATAGCACCACTATTCTGCTCAATTCATGAAAAAATCTGACTCAAAACCGCTATCCCTCGCTACGGCCCCTATTCTTGGACAGCCTCCTAGGAGCCTGTCCGAGAATAGCCTAAACGGTTAGCAAACTTCTTCATTATTTTCAAAATATTGGTAGGCAATGTAACATCAAGCCAAAATTGATCGATTTTTAATCATCCACGGCC
>JBLHJR010000040.1:0-26310 GCA_047619205.1 Candidatus Endobugula sp.
CAACTTAAGTCGAGACTCGTGTATTCTCATCTTAGCAAAAGAAGACCCGATTCATGCTCAGTCAAACCAAAGTACAGAAAATAGTCGATATCCTTCGGCAGGACAACAGCGCGGAGATTACACATCTGCTTGCGTTAGCATCACCTGCTGAGTTAGCGCGCGTCATTCAGTCTGTTCCCAGCTCGAGACGAGTGGGAGTTTGGCATCAGCTCGACATTTCTACAATGGCGGAAGTATTACTTAAATCGCATGGTGATCTTCGGCGTCAGCTAATAGCGCATACAGACGAATCTTTGCTCATCGAAAGCCTGTCTGCGGTACAGATGGACGAGCTTGCTGATCTTGATGAAGATCTGCCTGTTACCGTCGTTAGTGCCATGGTAGAGGCCATGGACGATCAGTCTAGGCAGCGTTATCAGGTCGTCTGCCAGTATCCAGACGATACTGCCGGTGGCTTGATGGATGTGGATGCCACTGCGATCCGAGCAGATGTTAGTCTCAAGGCTGCCCTGCGTTTTTTGCGACGGATTCGCCGCCGGGATGGTGAGTTGCCCGAACACTTGGATAGCTTGATAGTGGTCGATCGCAATAACTGTTATTTGGGGGTGTTACCTCTGAGTGATCTGGTGTCGCTGGATATCGAGATCAGTGTTTCTGAGGTGATGTTGCGAGGAATGCCTGTAATAATGCCAATGACATCAGCAAAGGATGTGGCACGAGTTTTTGAAGACGAGGACTTACTTTCGGCGCCCGTTGTTAGCGATACAGGTCAGCTGCTGGGAAGAATAACGGTTGATGATGTTATTGATGTGATACGTGACCAGGCTGACCGAGAAATCTACGCTCGGGCAGGCCTAGACGAACATCCCGATCTATTCGCGCCTGTGGTACGCAGCTCCGTGAAACGCGCCTTTTGGCTAGGGATCAACCTGTTCACTGCGTTTCTAGCCGCCTGGGTAATTGGCTTGTTCGAGGCATCGATCGAAAAAGTGGTTGCGCTGGCGATATTAATGCCGGTTGTTGCTAGTATGGGCGGTGTTGCTGGCAGTCAAACATTGACCTTGGTTACTCGGGCATTGGCGCTAGACCAGGTTGGCCGCAGCAATGCGTTACGACTCATTTCGAAGGAATTGCGAATTGGTTTACTCAACGGCCTTTTTTGGTCCTGTGTGGTATCCGCTGTCGCATTAGCTTGGTTTAACGATAGCTGGCTTGGTCTGGTATTCGGCATGGCGATGATGGCCGTGTTTTGTGCAGCAGCACTTGCGGGTGCTCTCATTCCGCTGATACTAAAACGACTGAGTATTGATCCGGCTCTCGCCGGGGGTGTTATTCTTACCACGGTGACAGACATAGTGGGTTTTGCTACCTTCTTAGGCCTTGCAACGCTGTTAATTTTATAAAAAACCAAAAAATATTGAAGAAACACAAACCTCATTGCTTTTATATTCAAATTTATAGCAATAGACATGTGCTTATTTTGCTAATGCCTCGAGACGCAAAAGGGGTTATTCCGCCTATACATAGATACTCGTCTAAAATTCTGTGTACACTCATACTCCGTATGACGCTATGGTTAAAAGTCAGTCCCTAATACTACGAGAAATTACCCTATGTTAAACCCCGAAAAACAACGCCGTCCACGTGCGTTGATTGTCGCCGTGCAATTAGACAGCGTCAGTGATGTTGAATTCGAGTCGTCATTAGCCGAATTGGGTGATCTGGCAAAGACTTTAGGAATGGAAGTAGTTGGGCAGTTTACTCAAAAGCGTTCGTCTTTCGACTCTACAGCGTACGTAGGTGTAGGTAAACGGGAGGAGATACGACAATGTGTAGAGGACCATCAATCCATCGAGTCGTTGACCCCGGCTAATTCGCTCGCGGCTAGTGAACCAGTGGAGTTTATTCTGGTTGACCATGAAGTCTCGCCGTCCCAAGCACTCAATTTGGAAAATGAAGTCGGTTGCGAGGTAATGGATCGCACAGTGGTCATACTCGAGATTTTTCATCGCAATGCCCGTTCACATGCCGCACGTATCCAAGTGGAGATTGCGCGCCTCTCCTATATGGCACCGCGCCTGCGTGAAGCCGCTAAGCGCGCCGGACCAACAGGGCGGCAGCGCAGTGGTGCCGGTGGGCGGGGTACAGGGCAGTCGCGCAGTCAAATGGATAGTCGTAAGGTTCGCGATCGTATTGCCGAACTACAAAAAGAAATTGATGTCATGGAGGCGGGTCGTGATACCCAGCGAGCGCTACGCCAAGGACAGCAGGGGCTAGAACAGGTGGCGCTGGTGGGTTATACCAACGCGGGGAAATCTACGTTGATGCGTGCCTTGACCGGCAGTGAAGCGCTGGTGGCCAATCAATTATTCGCTACGCTGGATACCAAGGTGCGCACCTTATATCCTGAAAATGTACCGCAAGTATTGGTGACGGACACGGTGGGTTTTATCAAAAACTTACCCCACGGGCTAGTGGCCTCATTCAAGTCAACCTTGGACGAAGCTCTCAGCGCATCGCTGTTGCTCCATGTCATTGACGCTAGCGATCCCGGCTTTGAGATGCAGCTTGCAGTGACCGATAAAGTATTAGCTGAGATCGGTGCCGATAGTGTGCCACGCATTCGGGTGTTCAATAAAATTGATTATCTGGGCGACGCGGTCGCACAAACAGAGCGTACAGCAGAACTACAAGCGAAGTATCCCGAGTGTATTGTGATGAGTGCGCGCCGTAAAGATAATGTCGCTCAATTGCATCAAGCGATTGTGCATGTGTTCCAGCAGCAGTTGGTCGAATCCGAAATTTTTTTACCTTGGTCAGCACAGGAGCTGCGAGGTGAGATTTTTGCCTCCTGCGATGTACTTGAAGAACGTGCCGATGCCGAAGGTGCTTTTTTTCGCTTCCGCGCTGCACCTAATGTAGTGGCTAGACTGAGTGAATTATCAGAAGAAATTAAAGAAAGTTAAAGGGGTAGTGACAAATGCTAATGTTAACGCTTTTTATTTTTCATTGCCCCCTTTTTTTGCAAGTTTACCATGCTCGCCGAAAAATCACGATGGGACTGGGATTACGCTGGTGCTTTATCCCGGCTCCATATAAAGGAGTTGTAACGTCACATGGTTATTATGATTAGAATGATTTGGGTGATATTGTTTTCTACCCTCATTTTTGGATCGGGAGCCTCTTATGCTGAGATGTATAAGTGGGTGGATGAAAAAGGTAAGTTAAATTTTCCGATAAAAAACCTGTAGGCAGAGTATCTTCCCAAGCAGTACTGAAACCTGGGAATATTATTGAAGGCACAAGCACTGACTTTAGCAAAACTGTAATTTTTAAAGAGGATAGGTTCAGGTTGCCATTTAGGTCTTCATCAGTTCCCTACCGATTTATATTGACGTCATCTATGAATGGTGATGAGCCGGTTGATCGACTTTCATCCATAAATATAAGCATGAAACAAAAAACCTTTAGCTCCTATGTAAAATTAACGGGCATAGAGTCAAACAAAAATTATAGGTTTAGAATTAGAATAATTGATGCCAAAGGTGAGCTAGTCTTTGATAAAGATAAATTGCTAAAACCACAAACTAATTCCGCTTGGTTTGTAGCAAATATGTCACCGAGGGTGGGTATAGATGAACCAGGTTTGTGGACTATTCAGGGTGTGTTGAATAATGAAAAATTATTTGTCGAAAAACGTAATATATTATTTTAAGAAAATTAAAGGGGATGATTAAAAATGCAAATGCTAGCGATTCTTGTTTTCCACCGAGGCCTTGCTTGTTAGTGTAGGGCTAGATAGACCATTTTTAAAAAAACGATTTGAGTGGGTGTCTGTAAGATTCCCGCAAGCCGATGCATCATCCAGCGAGCAATAGAGTATGTGCGAATTACTTGGAATGAGTGCTAATGTTCCTACCGATATCTGCTTCAGTTTTACAGGTCTCAGTCGTAGAGGCGGTGATACTGGCCCACACGTTGATGGATGGGGTATTGTGTTTTATGAAGAAAGTGGTGTTAGGGAGTTTAAAGATTATATGCCCAGTTGCCGTTCGGATCTTTCGCAGTTTTTAAGTGACTACCCCATCAAGAGCCACACCGTGATAAGCCATATTCGTCAAGCAAATGTCGGTGGGCCGGGGCTTGAAAATACGCATCCATTTCAGCGTGAACTATGGGGCCAAGCGTGGAGTTACGCGCACAATGGTCAAGTCCCCAGTGCCACGACCTTAGAAAATACACGTTTTTCCCCCATTGGCACTACCGATAGTGAGCGAATATTTTGTTGGCTAATGGATTCCTTAGCGGAACACTTTGAAGCACCACCCGAACCTGAGGTATGGGCGGAGTATTTAAGTGGTTTGTGCGCATCGATTCATGCACGCGGTGTATTCAATTTATTGCTAAGCAATGGTAATGCGCTTTTTGCCTTTTGCTCCACTAAACTCTGTTGGATCACCCGACGTGCCCCTTTTGGCGTTGCTCATTTATCAGATAAAGACCTAAGTATTGATTTCTCAACAGTAACGACAGAGCACGATGTTGTGACAATGATAGCCACTCAGCCCCTGACTAACAATGAGGCTTGGCATACAATGGTGCCTGGAGAATGTCGTCTATTTGTGAAGGGCGAAAATGTTTGGGAGCGCAGTACCACGAACTAACTGAGGCAGGGAGTTACTCTTCATTTCACTTATACTCTAAAAGAAGATTTTTATGGTAGCAATGGCAAGACATATTTTGGTGAAGCATAAAGACGAAGCAGAAAAACTCAAGCAGCAATTATTAAAAGGCGAAAAATTTGAGGTTTTAGCAAAAAAATATTCGATCTGTAATTCTGCCAAGAAAGGCGGTGACCTAGGTGAAATTCGCAAAGGTCAGTTAGTGAAGTCTGTAGAGCAGGTTGTTTTTAAAAAAACTCTCAAGCAAGTACATGGTCCGGTAAAAAGTCAGTTCGGATTTCATTTGATTGAAGTGTATTATCGAGATTGATTAAAGTTAACTGTATCGAAGCCCTCTAATCTAAGGCTGCCTTATGTTAATTCTCATGTGTTAATGGAAACTAATTAATGGATACCAATTTAATTTTATCAATAACAATGATGGCTAGTGGTATATATAGCTGTTTATGTTTTGTTCCACAAACAGGAAAATTTTTATTCCCTAGTTTATATGCTGAAGGTGCAAGCGTGTTTCAGCGATACTCACTCTTGCTGACAGGAACTCTCGTTGTAACCTTTGCTTGCTATAGCTTACTGGTTAAGCCAATTTTTAACTAAAGCGGCAGCGTTAGGCTGCCACCCGTTTAACTATAGCGCGGGCTATGTCCCCACCCTCTATTTAGCCTCTATTCCCAGCTCTACAAGCTTATTACCTGTGCAAGGCATAGCTTTTAAATGCTCTTACATTAGCGTCTCCCGCTCATATTGACAGACTCTGAAATGCAGAGTATTGTGGCGGTGTCGGTAACTCTGTTTTTCAGGGTTTAGGTAATGCAAGCAATATATTAATGTAAAGAGACTGTTCTAGTGCCGCAATTTGCCAAGCAACAATTTGACATTATTCAATCCATGTTGTCGAAAGGCCATGGTTTTACCCTATGTCCACATACTCTACCGCTATGGGGAATTGCGCTTGGCCTACAAAACCTGTTATCTAAATACCATTGGTATATTGTCGATAGTGAAATTATCGGCCGAGGTATTGAGGTGCTCAGTTTAGCCTTTGTTCTGTTGCTAACATTTTTAGTGGACCAACACTTGACCCGCCGATGGAAAGCAAAGCATCAAGAGATCATTCCTTTGGTGCAAAAACAAATTATGCGCTTAGTGGGGTTCAGCCTGTTAATTGCGATGATACTAGAAATATTGGCTCAACTGGTGGGTACTAATAGTGTTTTACGTTCTAGCGGTATGTTTATCGTAGGCATGATTTTTTTTAATGCGGGCTTATTTTCTAAAATTTGGTATAGCTGGGCAGGCATTGTTTTTACACTGCTTGCGAGCTTGATTGTCGCCTTTGAAGCACCTAGATTCTTACAAATATGGTTTGCTAGTAGTGTTTTTATTGTGGGATTTATTGGCGTTCAACTATTGTCATCAACCAAAAACTCTATTCCAAGGCTGTTTTTCTCAAGCGTTATTTTAGCTGTTGCTATTATGGGAAGCAGTTTTGGAGCTTACTATGTACATAATTCGATAGCTAAAAATCCAGGCGATCTCGTTATTTATCAGCTCGCTGATAACAAGTCTGCAGAAAAATTTATTCTTGAATTGCCGGCAGGAACAATAATAAGCGGTACGCTATCGGTTGATAAACTTACAGTGCAGCCTATTGCTAACATGCAAAATATCAATGTTAAGATAACAAAAAAACTCCAGTTCGTCTTTGATCATAAAGTTTATCAAAATATGTTTAAAGTTGGCAATATGGGATGGGAGAATAGGGAGCCTTTTCAAACGCTAAGGCCCTTATCCTATGTCTTAATTACCACGTTGGATGGCTTAACGTTCGATATATTCATACCCTATTTTACCAATAAGGATTGTGACTGCGTCACTCTATTACCATGACTCAAAAGTTCACAGGATTATTCGACCCTATTTTACATCAGCCTACAAGGACACAAATCGTGTCGTTTTTATGTTCTCGTGAACAAGCTAGCTTTTCAGAGTTGAAGGAATTGACTGGAGTCACTGATGGCAACTTAGATGCCCACCTTAAAAAATTACTTGCTGCGAATTATTTGATCGCCAGTAAAGAAAAAAGATTGAATCGTATGGTGACACTCTATGCGTTAACAAAAGAAGGGGTGATAGTCTTTAAAAGTTATATTGCCATATTAAAAGTAATGATTGATCACTCCCATTTAAAATAAAAGTTGTATAGGATATTCAATGAAAGTATTCATTATCGTATTGTTAAGCATGATTTTTTTACCCATTATGGCTAGTTGCTCATCGGCGCCTAATCATCCATCACTTGAGCTTAAAAGCTTGCCTCCATTGATCCCTATTAGAGATTTATTCTTAAATACAGATAATGAATGGGGTTTTGTTATTTCTCCAGATGGTAAAAATATCACATGGTTAGGTGGTAGTTTTTGGAAGCGTGGTATCGTCATGCGCTTTAAGAATTTAGAGACTAATAAGGTTGTAGAATTTGATGGGCATAATAAACGTGAAGTGGGAAATTATTTATGGTCTGGTAATAGTAAGAATATTATATTTTCTCAAGATGATAATGGCAATGAAGATTTTGGTATTTTTTATGTAAATATTAATAACCCGAAAAAAATTATTAATATTGCGTATAAAAAAAATGTACGTGCTTATATTCACAGTGTCCCTAACCTTAAACCGAACGTATTGTTATATGTCAGTAATGCACGGAAAAAATCTGTATTTGACCTTTATGAGTACGATTTCCTCTCCCAGACTAGTACTCTTGTTGCGAAAAACCCTGGTGATGTGATTCGCTGGCTAAGTGATGAAAATGGTAAGGTGAGAGCAGTTGTTACATCAACGAAAGATGCTGAAAAATCACTCTATCATTACAGTAACCATAAGCGAGATAGCGAACCCGTATTTTCTTGGGGGTTAGAAGATCACGTGGAATTTCTTGCTTTTACAGAAGATCGCTCGTCAGCATGGTTTCACTCGAATATTAATCGAGATAAAATTGGTTTAGTTAAGATTGACCTCAGTAGTGGTCAAGAGCAAGTTATCTATGCATCGAATAAAGTTGATTTAAGTAAGACATATATAAGTAAAGTTAATTACCAGCCACTGCATAGCCTATCGTATCCTGATTATCCCCAAAATCACTTTTTTAATAAAAAAATAGAATCAACACTGTCATCACTCAAAAAAAATAAGCAGGCGATATATTTACTGAGTTCAGATTCAGTTGAAAATCAGTGGGTAATTCAAACGGAGAGTGATAAAGAAAGAAAAGTGTACTTACTTAATAAAAAAGAAAATACACTCAGCTTACTGGCACAGGACCCGGTCTCAAAAGAACATGCTCAAGCACTAGCATCTAAACAACCATTCTCCTTTACCAGTAGTGACGGTTTAATCATTAATGGCTACCTCACCTTGCCAAAGGGCGTTCCATCTAAAGATCTTCCTACTGTCTTGTTTGTGCATGGAGGCCCCTGGCATAGAGACTATTGGGAGCCTGTAAGCCGAGTGCAGTTTTTTGCTAATCGAGGTTATGCGGTATTACAGGTGAACTATCGTGGATCTGTAGGCTATGGACGTAAATATTTACAGGCCGCTAAAAAAGAATTTGCAGGTAAAATGCATTCCGATCTAATTGAAGCCACGCAATGGGCTGTCCAGGAAGGCTATTCAGATCCATCAAAAATAGCCATTTATGGCCGTAGCTACGGTGGCTATGCCACACTGGTAGGCTTAACCTTTACACCCGAGGTTTTTCAATGCGGCGTCGATATTGTGGGGCCATCGAACTTAGTCAGCTTAATTGAGAGTGCGCCGGAATATGCAAAGTTAGGGATGAAGCTGTGGCATGATTATGCTGGAGATCCAAACAACCCTAAAGACGTTGAGCACATGAAAAGCCGTTCTCCGTTGTTCTTTGTTGATAATATCACAAAGCCCTTATTAATATTTCAAGGTAAACACGATTCGAGAGTCAAGGAAATAGAGTCAACACAAATGGTCAATGCCTTACGCAAAGCTAACAAAACTGTAGAGTATACGTTATTTGAAAATGAGGGGCATAAAATCAACCACTGGAAAAATGTATTAACGTTGCACCGAAAAACAGAAAAGTTCTTACATCAATGTCTCGGTGGTCGTGATCGAGGTTTTGATTATTATGAAATAGGTCAGTGGATACCTTTTTTTTAAAGGTAAAGGCGTAGATATAGAATATATTTTACTTGTGCATAAGATCCGGATGAAGTGGCTACTAGCGAAAAATGGGATGTTTTTTTTCTTGCGGTAACACCAAGTGGAGTTTTTTTTGCGGTAGTCAAATGTCCAATAAAATACCAATTGGTAATAAGGGCGTACAAAAAACAACAAATAGTATTGGTGGCTTTATGCATTTTGAGTCAGAAGATAAAAATATTATAGTAGAACTGCTTAAAAAGTACGCGGTCATTATGTAGGGTGGTACTTTAGCGCTTGGTGAAATGCCTAAGTCCGACATATAGTTGGTAGATTATGCCAGCAAAAGTTAAGCGCGAATCCACTCCCACCCCAGTGTAGCCATCATTAATATAATAAAGTCACGTCTTCTATTTTAAAGCGGCACTGACTGCCGAATATGACGACCAAAAATAATATGAATGAAATCATGCCGTGGGAGTTTATAGATAGATAGCTAGCGTGGGGTTTGATTGACGCTTACAGTCATTGGCTACATTTTCTCAGTTTATTCCACTTGATGAAAATACAATTTGCTATGGTTTTATATTGCTTTCTACTCATGAATTTACGAATACCTTATGGTGTAGTATTAAGGGAATCAATAAAAACACAATTTTTTTGGCGCAAAAATCATTTTTTAAGATTATATTTTTGGTCATTTAGAAGTGTTGGTGCCAGTATGATCCCTGATCTAGGGTGAGTGGGGTCTATGAGCCACAAAATTGTTTCCCCTCGCTACGGCCCCTATTCTCGGACAGGCTCCTAGCTTTGTTGAAAAAATAATGGTCCATACGCAGTAAAGGGTTGCTGGGTAAATTTTGACCATTGACGCCAAGTTATTGGTAAGTAAGTAAGTTAGTTAGTTAGGTAGGAAGCAAGCAAGCAAGGCTTGACTCCATATATTTATTAACGATTTTTATTTTTCACTGCCCCATTTTTTATACTCTAGGCAGCTTGTGGTTAAATAAACGGGATTTATTATGCTGCTACCATCATTTCTATTTGCAATTGAGGTGACTTTTCCCATATCGGCATTAATACTGCTGGGGATGTACTTAAAAAGATTGAATTGGATAGATGAGCAATTTTCTATTACCGGTTCAAAGTTGGTTTTTAAGCTGGTTATTCCCTGCATGTTGTTTGTTAGCATTACACAAGCAGATTTAACGGGTGCCTTTCCCGGGAAGCTAGTGACTCACGCCGTTATTGCGACCACGTTCATTTTTTTATCGTTACATTTTATAGCGTACTTTATTGAGCTAACTTCTCGTCGAGGTGCTTTTGTACAGGCATCTTGCCGTTCAAACATCGCTATTGTTGGTATTGCGTTTTGTATTAACGCCTTTGGTGAAGAGATAATAACCACGGTTGCTATGTATTTGTCAGTCATTGTAATTCTTTACAATGTTTATTCTGTATTAACATTACTTTATCATCAGGATAGCCAGCCGTCTTTCAAAATGGTTTTTGAAGGTGTCTATACGAACCCATTGATCATAGCCATATTCCTTGGCTATAGTGCCTTATTTTTGAATTTGACTATTCCGCAACTTCTTTTGGATACGGGTGACTCTATCTCCAGAATGGGTTTACCGTTAGCCTTATTGTGTATAGGAGCCTCCATAAGAAAACAGGAGTTCCAGTCATCCAAGCTGCTGTTTTTCGCTGTGGGAAATAAGTTAATCATGGTGCCGTTAATCGTCACCGTTGCTAGCTATTTTATGGGATTGAGAGGCGAGCATCTAGGTGTATTGTTCATGATGATGGCGGCACCAACAGCAGCGGTGGCTTACCCTATGGTGAGAATGATTGGCGGCGACTATTATTTAACCTCCGCTGTCATTGCTACCACTACATTGTTTTCAGTGATTACAGTGACCATCGGTATTTTTTTCTTTAATTACATAGGGTGGTTCTAGTTAAAATAACCATGGGGTAGGGTCATTGGTTTCTGGGTGTCTTAACCTAAATTTTAATCTCTCGTTGACTTTAGTCACTGACTCAATGATGCCATCTCCATATTGTATTGTTTAGATCTTGACTCCTCCGTCCCCTATAGAGTAATTTTAACGCCCTTCGCGTAGCCCTGCTCCTCCCTGAGCTGGCCCTCAGACTTACATCGGAATATAACAATGAATAACACTATTTTTTACTCATCGCTTATGTTGCTTGCAGGTTTAGGCGTTCCTTTGATGGCAGCACTTAACGGTGGTTTAGGCAGCAAGCTTCAGAATCCGGCACTTGCCGCGACTATATTGTTTATAGTTGGCCTAGTAGTTTCCATGACCTATCTTTTAATGGTCGAGGGTGTGCCAGCTCAATTGTATCATTCCAACATCCCATGGTATTTTTACTTTGGAGGCGTTTTTGTTATGTTTTATATTTTAAGTATTACGTGGGTAGCACCTCGTTTTGGGATTGCCAACGCAATTTCCTTTGTGCTGCTTGGTCAGCTAGTGGCTATGAGTCTTATCGATCATTATGGTTTTGTAGGCGCAATACAGCATTCGCTAAGCCCTCAGCGAGCCATTGGATTAATCCTAATGACGGCTGGGGTGTTTATGGTTGTGGGTCAATCAGCAAGCAGGCATGCTTAAAAAATAAACTAAGGTTGGAGGGTGAGTTATTTTGTGGGCGGGGATATACCCGCTAAGAGTTTGCTTTTTTCACCGCGCATGACTTTGAGTATTTCGTCTCTGGCAGTTTTCATGTCGATATTGTGATGTTCTTGTAGGTAGTTGACGAGCTCAGCGAAGCGTTTTCTGCGTCTTTCACCTTTTGCACTCATATCTCGGCGATTGTTGAACGCATCCATTAATGTGGAGCCGCATGTACAGTTGCGAAATAATTCAACAATCATTGAGCCATCGTCATCCATGGATTGTTTGAGCCCGCTAACACTGGGTCGAATGAGCTCTGTTTCGCGAATAAAGTCACCTGCGTTCTTAAAGGAGCGTCCACAAGTACTACATTTTTTCGGGAAAGCCGATTCTGCGAGAGCTTGCAAACCTTCGAAAAGGGTGTTGTCTGATAAATCGTCCATATCATAGCTTGTAATTATGCGTGTTCTTAAAGTATAGACGACGTTAGTGGAGGCGGAGGAGTTTTTTCGATCTGTTTAGGTTTTTCCCTATATTTGTGTGATCGCTTTACCGATGCTACGCTTATCAGAGTGGGGGTCAAGGTGTGGATGTTTATTCATCGCAGATATAGCGCTAAGCAAATATCCACTGAGATTTCTTACTGCTTTTTGTGTAGTATCACCGTTCCATTTTCTAATGAAAGTAATAGGGTTGGCATAGGGTATCTAATTGAAAAATATATTACGGTTATTAGTCATATTAGTGAGCTTGTGGTTGCTGCTGTCAGGGATTTTTACGCCTTTACTACTCATACTTGGTGCGCTTTCTATCTCCGTGGTTTGTTATCTTTCCGTTAGAATGAAGGTGTTAGAGCATCGTGGCCAACCCATTTATCTTCGCCCTTTGCATATTGCTCGTTACTGGTGTTGGTTGATTGTTGAAATACTCAAATCAAATTGGGATGTCACTAAGCTCATACTCCAGCCAAGCTTGCCGATTAAACCTTTGCTAAAAGCCATTCCGGCTAAGCAAAAAACTGAAATCGGCCGTGTTATTTATGCAAACTCCATTACCCTTACTCCTGGAACTGTCGCTATCAATATTGCTAAAAACGGCGATGTACTTGTTCACGCACTGCATGAAGACAGTATCGCAGAACTTGAAAAAGGACATATGTGCGATCGTGTTTGTCAATTAGAGCCACCACTGCCTTCGGCAGTTAAGCGCTCAGGCGATACAGCATGATATTAACGGTACTTATTGCAGTCTTGTTTATTGGTATGATTTTAGTGTTGATCCGAGCATTAATGGGCCCCACATTATTTGATCGTTTATTGGCAGTAAATTCTTTCGGCACAAAAATCATTTTATTTATTGCCGCTTACGGTTTTTTTACTGGCCGGCCAGATTTTTTAGACTTAGCCATCGTTTATGCATTGATCAACTATATTGGTACGATTGCCGTACTTAAGTTTTTTGAATATGATGACCTGGGTTCAGGCGCATACCAGCCGCGCACTTACGAAGAGGACGATATTTGATGGAGCTATTTGTCGATATTGTCAGTGGCGCGCTTATTTTTATAGGTTGCCTATTTGTTTTGTCCGGTAGTATTGGTTTGATTCGGATGCCTGACTTATATACCCGAATTCATGCCGCGAGTGTTACCGACACAGGTGGCGCTACGTTTATCATTTTAGGTTTGCTGCTACAAGATATTTTTGTTTTCGAAGATGTTATGGTGGCGATTAAATTATTATTAGTCTTGTTGTTTATTTGTTTTACTGCGCCTACAGCGTCTCATGCATTGGCTAAGATGGCATTGCTAGAACATATTATCCCTAAGTGTCAAAACGGACATTCCGTTGTCGAAGAGTCGTTATACGGAAAAGGTAAGTCTGCTGAGATGCTTGATGAAAGTGCGAAAGGTGATACAGATACCAATAACGACGCAAAAAATAATACAGACAATAACAAAGACAAGAGAGAACCATGACTGAACAGTGGATCATTATGGTACTGCTGGCATTCTTGGTGGTGCTGACCTTAGGTATTATTTATTTAAAAGACTTGCTGGTCGCCATTATTTTATTAGGCATTTATAGTCTCACGGCGGCAGCGGCATTCGTGGTAATGGATGCTGTTGATGTGGCTTTTACAGAAGCCGCTGTAGGCGCTGGCATTTCCACCATTTTATTGCTCGGTACATTATCGTTTACTAATCGTGAACAAAAACCCCAAGAACACAATAATTATAGGGCGATGACGGTAGTGGCTTTGGTAGGGGCGCTACTTATTTATGGGACTCTAGATCTGCCCTTGTACGGTGAGGCCAACACGCCGGCTAACCAGCATCCACAATTAGCGCAACATTTTATTCAGAAATCTGGCGAAGAAATTCATATTCCTAATATTGTCACGTCGGTATTAGCCAGTTATAGAGGTTACGATACATTGGGCGAAACCGCCGTTGTCTTTACTGCGGCTATTGGTGTGTTGAGCTTACTGGGTTTGCGTCGCCGTCGTCGGGATGAAGACCCTGAATGGGATGCTAAGCGTCAACGTCGTCAGCAAGATGAGGATGCGTCATGATTAAAGGATTGCAGCAGCGTCATCGTGTTGTACAGGTTGTTAGTAAATTATTTATTCCGTTAATATTATTGTTTGCTTTCTATGTTCAATTTCATGGCGATTTTGGTCCGGGTGGTGGATTCCAAGCGGGGGTTATTTTTGCGTCTGCGTTTATTTTACACGGCTTAATTTTTGGCGAAGGACGAACTCGGCTAGTGATGCCGCCATTCATGTTAAGGCTATTAATGTCGTTTGGCTTGTTGCTTTATGCTGGCACGGGAGTGCTAAGCCTATTCTTGGGTGGTAACTATCTTGATTATTCCGTGCTAGCGCACGATGCCACTCATGGACAACATTGGGGTATTTTTACGGTTGAACTAGGCGTCGGCATGACAGTAACTGCCGTGATGATTTCGTTGTTTTATTGTTTTTCTAGCAAGAGATAGACAAAGAGTATAAAAAGAAAAAGGTGATGTGCTGCTAATGAATTACTTAGGTTTATATAATTACTGGATAGTCGTCATCTTAATTATGGCAGGTCTATATATTATGATTGCCCGCCATAATTTGATTAAAAAAATTATTGGTTTGAGTATTTTTCAAACGGGTATTTTTTATTTTTATATCAGTCTTGGGAAAATTTCTGGAGGTACGGCACCCATTTTAACGTCCACTCCATTAGGGACTAACGCTTTTTCTCAGTCAGAAGCGGCTCAAACCGTGATTGTTTATTCCAACCCATTACCTCATGTATTGATATTAACGGCCATTGTTGTAGGTGTTGCCACCATGGCAGTGGGCTTGGCGTTGATAGTGCGTATTTACGAAAAATACGGCACGATAGAAGAAGATGAAATTATCCTTATGGAGCAAGCAGCCTTGATTGAAGATCAAGACGAATAAGCACTAACTATTATTAATCAAATTTTATAAGACCCTAATTTGCCATGCTGAGTTTACATTTTCCTGCCTTATTAATCGTCATCCCATTAATGGCCGCACCGCTATGTATTATTGTGCGGCATGCATATATAGCTTGGCTTATGGCGGTCATTGCCAATGTGGCCGTTGTGTTCATGGCAATTGCAGTATTTTTTCAGCTAAGTGATGGGGAAACGATTCACTACGCTTTAGGGGGCTGGGCGGCACCGACAGGTATTGAATACTATATTGATCGCCTTAATAGTGCTTTATTAGTGGTTATTTCGATCATTAGCTTATTCACCTTAATCTTTTCCCTCAAAACCATTGAGCTAGAAATCGCCAAACCCCGACATTATTTATTTTATGCCGGTTGGTTAATGTGCTTAACCGGGCTGCTGGGGATTGTCATTACCGGTGATGCTTTTAATGTATTTGTCTTTTTAGAAGTCTCTTCACTATCGGCTTATATGTTAATCGCTTTGGGTTCTGAGCGTAAACAAGCATTGCTGGCTGCATTTCGTTATTTAATTATGGGCAGCATCGGAGCCTCTTTTATTCTCTTAGGTATTGGTTTTTTATACGCTGCGACAGGCACTTTAAACATGCTCGATCTAGCCGAGCGTATTCCTGAGGTTAAAGACTCGCGCACCGTATTTGTTGCGTTTAGCTTTATTACATTAGGTCTACTTATTAAAGCGGCGGTATTTCCGGCTCACGCTTGGCTGGCGAATGCTTACCAGTCGGCCCCATCTGCTGTGGCTGCATTTTTGGCGGGCACCGCGACGAAAGTGTCTTTATATATCTTTCTGCGTTTCTTTTTCCATATTTTTGGTAGTGATTATAGCTTTGGTCAAATGTTACTCGGCTACGTATTGCTGCCGTTATCCGTTATGGGTTTTTTCGCCATGTCGGTGGTGGCTATTTTCCAAAAAGATATACGCCGTATGCTGGCGTATTCTAGTATCGCTCAGATTGGTTATATTGTTGCGGCGATCAGTATGGCGACCCAGTCAGGCGTGACGGCAGGGATTGTACATATTATTAATCATGCATTTATTAAAGCCGCATTGTTTATGGCCGTGGGTTGTATTATCTATCGCTTAGGTAGTGCAAAGATTAGCGGTATGGGTGGATTAATACAGCGAATGCCGTGGACATGTAGTGCATTTATTATTGCGGGTTTAAGTTTAATTGGTGTGCCGTTAACAGCAGGCTTTGTGAGTAAATGGAATTTAATTAGTGCGGCCATGGATAGTGGCTGGTGGCCCATTGCGGTTATGGTATTGATGAGTTCATTAATGGCGATTGTGTATGTGGGTAAAGTTATTGAGATGATGTGCTTTAAACCATCCAATCAAAGCAATACAAGCGCTGCTATTGAAGAAGTGCCTTTATTAATGTTGATCCCGTTATGGTCGTTAGTGCTTATTAGCTTGTATTGTGGCATTAATGGTGACTTTGTCGTTAATATATCCAGTGTCGCGGCAGAGCAGTTATTGGAGGGTATGAAATGAATCCTTTAATCGCTTTACTGCCACCCCTATTAGTCATCCCTTTCATTATTGTTTTTGGTGAAAAGCGACGTAACTTGCGTGAAGCTTCAATCTTCATTGCCGGCATTGCATTATTTGTGTTGAATGTATTAATTTATCGCGACTTTATCTCAGGGAACACCTCAGGCAATATACCCGCAAGTGAATCTTTAGTTTTATTTCAGGGTCTAACACTAAAGCTATCTGCCGAACCTATCGGTATCTTATTTGCTTTATTGGCCAGCTTTTTATGGATAGTGACCACGCTCTATAGTGTGGGTTATATGCGTGGCCATAATGAAAAAAATCAAACACGTTTTTATGTTTGCTTTGCCATTGCGATTGCTTCTGTTATGGCGGCGGCTTATGCCGATAACCTGTTCACCTTATTTATTGCCTACGAAGCCATCACCTTATCCACCTTCCCCTTAGTCACACATGCCGGCACCGAAAAAGCAAAAAGAGCAGGGCGTATTTATTTAGGCATCTTAATGGGCGGTTCTATTGGCTTGTTGATGCCAGCAATGATGGTGATTTGGTGGTTAACTGGCACCTTAGATTTTGTTGCAGGCGGGATTATCCCAGTAGACCTTATCAGCCCGTTTTGGGTCACCGTATTATTAATGATGATTGTCTTTGGTACGGGTAAAGCCGCTTTAATGCCATTCCATCAATGGCTACCTAATGCGATGGTGGCACCAACACCTGTCAGTGCATTGTTACACGCAGTAGCGGTAGTCAAGACTGGCGTATTTTTGATTTTAAAAGTCGTGGTGTATATTTTTGGTTTTGAAACGCTCCAAAAAACGGGTGCGGCAAATATATTAATTGTTGTCGCCGCCGCGACTATTATTATCGCCTCGAGTATCGCGCTAACAAAAGATAATTTAAAAGCACGCTTGGCTTATTCAACTATTAGCCAGTTAGCTTATATTGTTTTAGCCGCACTACTAGCGAACGAGATTGCGGCTCAAGGGGCAGGGCTACATATTGTCACCCATGCCTTTGGTAAAATCACCTTGTTCTTCTGTGCAGGGGCGATCATGGTCGCGCTGCATAAAACCGCCATTAGCGAATTAGATGGTATTGGTCGGCAGATGCCTTATACCATGGCGGCATTTTTTATTGCTGCATTAAGTATTATTGGTTTGCCGCCTTTAGCAGGAGTGTGGAGCAAGTTAATGATTTCACAGGGCGCATTAGCCGCTAATGAAACCTGGTTGATCGGCGTATTAATGCTGAGTTCACTGTTAAATATTGCTTACCTAATACCGATCCCGATTCGTGCCTTCTTCAAAGATAGTAAGGAGGGTGGGGCGGTGACAAGGCAGGAAGCGCCACTTGCCTGTTTAATGGCTATCGGTATTACTAGTGCAGGCTGTATGGTATTTTTTATCTGGCCAGATAGCGTGCTAGGTTTATTGTCGCTGATAAAAACAGAATGAGACTACATGACTAAAGATGATAAACCAGTAGAAGGTTTTTTCTACCAAGCGAATACCATCCGTTGGATTTTACGCATATTTTATTCTATCTGCGTATTACTAGTGTTGGCCGATTTTGTGGTGCATCGACACATTGTTACCGCAGCAGAAAAAATTCCCGCTTTCTATGCCTTCTATGGTTTTGTCGCTTGTGTCGTATTGGTATTGATTTCCACGCAAATACGTAAAGTATTGATACGTGAAGAAAATTATTATGATGACGGTGGCTCTGATAAAGGCAGCGATAACAGTCATGATAAAGAACAAAAAAACATCAACAGTGACCAGGGCGAGGCAAAATAGAATATGTTTGATACGTTTATCCAACTGCCGCCATTCACGCTATTTTTTATGGGCGCACTGTTATTATTAATTTTTCGTGGCGTTGTAGCTTCTGTTATTACTGTCGTAGTGCCTATACTGAGCTTTATTCTGTTATTACAATGGCAAGAAGGTAGCTACTTTTATTATTCATTAATGGGCATGGACTTAACGCTTATTCATATTGATCGCTTAAGTTTGCTGTTTGCGTATTTGTTCCATCTTGCGGCATTAATTGCTGGAATTTTCGCCTTACACGAGAAAGATAAAGTTCAACAAGTGGCGTCTCTAGCCTATGCTGGCAGTGCTATTGGTGCTGTCTTTGCCGGTGACTGGATGAGTTTGTTTGTTTTTTGGGAATTGTTAGCCCTGACATCGGTATTCTTAATTTGGGCGCGGCGCACACCGGCAAGCTACAGTAGCGGTATGCGCTATTTAATTATTCAGGTGCTCTCTGGCGTATTGTTGTTTACTGGCGCATTAATACTGATGGCTGAAACCGGCAGCGCGGAAATTGTTGCACTGAGCTTAGGCAGTTTAAGTACCTGGCTAATCTTTATTGCTTTTGGTATTAAATGCGGATTTCCTTTTTTACATAACTGGATTACCGATGCCTATCCAGAAGCCACGCCAACAGGTACGATTTTTTTATGTGCTATCACTACAAAAGTGGGTATTTATGCATTAGCGCGAAGCTTTTCTGGTGAAGAGTTACTCATTACTATTGGTGTGGTAATGGCTTGTTTGCCTATTTTTTATGCAGTCATCGAAAATGATTTACGCCGTGTATTAGCCTATAGCATGATCAATCAAATTGGCTTTATGGTGTGTGGTATCGGTATTGGTACCGACATGGCCATTAATGGTGCCGTTGCTACGGCGTTTAATCATGTGATTTATAAAGGCCTGTTAATGATGTCGATGGGTGCGGTGTTATATCGGGTTGGGCATGTTAATGGCTCTAACTTAGGTGGCCTGTATCGCAGTATGCCAAAGACAACAGTTTTTTGTATTGTGGGTGCGGCATCTATTTCTGCCTTTCCTCTCTTTAGTGGCTTTGTTAGTAAATCTATTATTATGTTAGAAATGCTCGAAGCAGGGCATACACTAGGTTGGTTGTTATTACTCTTTGCTGCTGCAGGTGTGTTTCACCATGCGGGTATTAAAGTTCCATTTTTTGCATTCTTTGGCCACGATTCAGGTTTAAAAGTAAAGGAAGCGCCCATCAATATGTTGATTGCTATGGGTATTGCCGCAGCACTGTGTGTTTTTATTGGCAGTTACCCAGCGCTGCTATATTCATTACTGCCATTCCCGATTGATTATTCTCCTTACGATGTCACCCACGTATTAACACAAATGCAGCTACTATTCTTTTCTGCTTTAGCCTTTGTTTGGTTAAACCTAAAAGGCTTATATCCGCCAGAGTTGCGTTCAACCAATGTCGATGTAGATTGGTTTTACCGTAAATTGGCACCGAAATACATTAATAAAATAAGTGTGGTTGTGGCAAATAGTTATAGCAGCGTAAGCGCAATACTCATAGCGCTACTGTCATCATTTTTACACAGTGTTGAGAAAGTCAGTGCACCAACGTCTGTGTTAGGCCGTGGCTGGGGCATTAATAATATGTTGATTGCGTTGTTATCGATTATGGTTGTTGTGCTAGCGTTTAATTATTGGCATTAGTGTGATGTAGCTATGAAGGCTTATTTAAAAATGTAAAAGCAATAGGCTCAGGCTCGCTTAAAATCCTATTACTATATTTAAAATGCAAAGTCTTCCCTATATCAGGAGATGTAAAGAATGTTTGAAGAAGCAGATATGATCGACGGGTTTATTTCAATTGCTGGAGGTATCTACGCGTATCTGGTTGCTACTGGAGAAATAAAAATTAATTATATAGAAGGTAAGCCTGAAGCGTGGAAAAATAGATACGGAAAGTTACTCAAAATATGTAGTGTTTTTTTAGTGTTATTCGGTGTTTTCACTGTGTCAAAGTTATCGATGGGCTTGTAGTGTAATCGCATCACCTAGCCAACTAATGGGTCAGGGAAGTTGCCTCTCATTTTCAGGGGTGTCCTTAATAATGCTTACATTTTTCACTTTCAAATAAATCCTGAAGACTTTTCCCCTTTTCTTTTGGATATATTTCGTCCAGTACACAGAGACCGCTAATTCTATCTAGGCGAAATGCTCTGAAGTCTTCGCGCATTTCACACCATCCAGCGATGGTCCAAACGGAACCCCAAAAAAACAAACCTAGCGGCCAAATAATTCGATCGGATATTTTTCCATCTGCGCGTTTGTATTGTAAGTTCACTTTCCGGAGGTTGTCTGCGGCGTAGCGGATTTCCGCCATAGTGGCTGACATTTCTGGTGATATTCGATTGAAGAGAGAAAAGAGTAGCGTGCTTTCGAGATTACCTTTTGAGTCTTCTGGCAAGGAACTTTCTATTTTACTCAAGGCGCTTTGCGCGGCGGTAGAGAGTGCGGTGTCCGCCCAGCTTTCGACGAGTCGAGCGCCAAAGCTTAATGCTTGGGTTTCTTCTTTTGTGAACATCAGTGGCGGCAAGTCAAAACCTTTCCTGACCACATACCCAATGCCGGCTTCGCCTTCAATATTGACGCCTGATGTCATTAAGTCTTTAACGTCACGATAAATGGTTCGCTCCGATACTTCTAACCTTTCAGCTAACCATAGAGCGGTGGTGACGCGTCGTGTGCGCAAGAACTGGACTATTTGAAAGAGCCGGTCAGCGCGTCTCATTGGTTAAGCGCCAAGCAGGGGAAGGTGTTTAACTTTGTGGTAAGTCAGCGCTAATTCGATACAGTGTTTGATGGCACCCGTAGGTATGTTGTCTCCTTCATTAAAGGTAATCGCGCGCTTGCCTTCAAACATTAATGTATCGTGGTACACCTCTTTAAAGGTCTCGATGAGGCTGGTTTTACAATTGAAGAACATCGCGTATTCATTTGGCTTTGATGCTCGCCAAGCGATTCTTAGGGTGCTGCCATTGTTGCTGAGATAGCTTGGTTCACCCCACTTAAGCACTTCTTCAATATCATCTAAACCAAGCTCTGCTGCGGTCTCAAAAATGAGTTGCCGAAGCTGAAGTAGGTGATGACAAATAATGGAAGGATAGCGTTCAAAAGTACTTTCTACCTCGCTATCGTTAAATATTATTTGAGTGGGGTTGGCCATGCTTGATTAACTTTTATCGAAGTAAGTAATTAAACTTAGCATAGCACCTTGAGGGTCGCTTATGACACAAAAGCGACCGACATTAGGAATGTCGCTTGGCTCCATTATAACTTTGCCGCCTAGTGATTCTGCTTGTTTTGCGCTTGCGTCGACATTATCAACGGTGACGTATCCGCCCCACATTGATGGCATTCCACTGGCCTCGGGTGGAGTTTGCATTAAACCTGAAACTTCTTGGCCGTTTACTTTAGCCATAAAATACGGCATTTCTGCATCGGCCCGCTCTATTTTCCAGTTAAACATCTCACTGTAAAATGGCTTAGCACCTTCGACATCTGTTGACATTAGTTCGTTCCAGCTAAATGCGCCGTGTTGTTTTATTGGGTTGATTGGAGTGTCGCTCATAATGTTATCTTCTGCTTGCTTGCACTCAGTATTAAGTGATAAATAAACTATACACCTACCCTACTGACAGCATTGTGTCAGGAGTCTTAAATTATTTATCTTGATTTGGTAAGGGCGGGGTATTGTAAAGGGTAAATCACGAAGAATAATGGAGCCAAGCGAGGGGGTATGTATACATAATGGCTATTCCGCCCAATACCAGCTGGTCACGTTATAGCGGTATTGGTCGGCATATTCAGAGCGTAACTTTTCCACCCAATGCTCAGAGCCTACAGACGAAGGGTTAAACAAAACACAGCGATTGTATAACGGTGCAATCGTCATGGCTTGACTCTTTTCCTTGCCCGCAAAACTCAGTTCACCACCCGCGTTGTTGCTCCAATCTTTATTTAAATACAGTAACATGCACACCTCTCTGCCCGGTGAGTCATCAGCGTGTTGGCCAACAAAATCAGTGCTAGCTAAGCGAAAATAATTGGTATTAATTTCAGGTTCAGCCACATTGATATCAGTTAATGGCACATTAAAAATATGTGACAATACAGAGATAAACTCATCCCCACGTAAAAATGACAAAAACTCCTGAGCAACGTTAGGAGTCGATATGTCGCGTCGCCAAACATCGCGCTGTACAAAGCGCTGATCCTGACTCGTGCTTTGCCACTGATCTTTGTCTACATATAATGCAGAGTAAGTATGTTGTTGAGTTTGCCAGTGATGCGGCTGCTGCAAGACGTTGATGACCTCATCAAGTTTGGCCTCATTAAATAAACCATCAATCACAATATAATTAGGGCAAGAGCTTAACAAGGATTCTCGGTATTTATCTACCGTTGAATCGATCACTTGCTCATCATTCAGCCACATTCAATCATCCGCCTTTATTGTGTATCTGTAGTGACTACATCGTTTAGTTTTTTGATAAGTTTAAGGGGGAAAGCCTTTTTATCGGGAAGGTTTATTTAGCTAACACGCCTAATTTCATCCTTGAAATGGTAGACTGATATTACTTTACTATAACGTTTTTCTAAAGAAAAACGTTAAGGGCTTTGATGCCTTAATTTTTATCCATACTAATAAGCTGTAATCTCTATGAAAAATAGCTATGCCTGCATTGGCCTGCTTAACCCTAAATCACCTGAGAATGTCGGCTCAGTGATGCGCGCCGCAGGCTGTTATGGCGTTAGTTCAGTGTTCTATACGGGCACGCGTTATGACCGCGCCAAGCCTTTCTACACCGATACACAAAAGATCTATCAAACACGACCACTCATCAATGTTAAAGAACTAAAAGACACTATCCCGCTGGGATGTGTGCCAGTGGCGGTTGAGTTAATCGATGGCGCTAAGTCGTTGACTACCTACAAGCACCCCGCCTGCGCCTTTTACATTTTTGGTCCAGAAGATGGCAGCCTGAAAGAAGAAATTACGGGTTTTTGTGAAGATATCGTCTACATTCCCACAGAGGGATGCATGAATTTAGCGGCCACGGTCAATGTGCTGCTCTATGATCGCCTCGCCAAGGGTGACGACTTCTCTGAGCACCAAGATGCCTTTAGGCGCAAACCACTATAAGTTAGTAGCAAAGCCAGCAGCAAGCTCAGTAAAGTCGCTGCTATATTCCATCAGGGCTTTACTCGCTATAGGCTTAATAAAAAGTAATGCTATATTCTCAAGACTATCAATTCAAGGCAATCAATCGACATCATGACGAGAAAAACATTAAGTTTGAAGGTAAAAAAACAGAAACACTCCGCCCCCGTAGATGAGGTGGTCGAGGATCTGTATCCGGGAGACCCAAAAAAGCGTTTCTTAAATGGCGTAGCCATTCATCCGGCGCCGTGTATTCGCTTGGAATCGGGTTCTCAGGCACTGACCATACGCGCCATGGACTTGATCTCACCCATTGGCATGGGGCAGCGAGGCTTGATTGTTGCGCCACCGGGCTCGGGTAAAACCACGATGTTAAAACATATTTGTCAGGCCGTGGGGAAAGCCTACCCCGAGATAAAGCTGTATGCCTTACTCATTGATGAGCGCCCCGAAGAAGTGACGGATTTTAAGCGCAGCGTGGCGGCAGAAGTACATGCGTCGTCTTCGGATGAAAGCTATGAACAACACGTTCGGGTGGCGAATAAGCTTATTGACACTGCCTGTAAGCAAGCGGGAGAAGGTCTTGATGTAATGATTGTGATTGATTCGCTCACCAGACTCTCACGCGTACATAATGCCGCGCGCAAGAGCAGTGGTCGAACTATGTCGGGCGGAGTTGACGCCCGCGCCTTGGAAATTCCACGCAAACTCTTTGGTGCAGCCAGAAACATCGAGAACGGTGGTTCGTTAACGATTCTAGCGACCATACTGGTGGATACTGGAAGCCAGATGGATCAGGTGATATTTGAGGAATTCAAAGGCACCGGTAATATGGAAATTGTGTTATCACGAGAGATCGCCAATCAGCGAATCTTTCCCGCGCTGGATATTGCCAAAAGCAGCACGCGCCGTGAAGAGCTTCTACTCGATGCCAAAGATATCGGAAAGGTAAGAGCTTTGCGCCGATCATTGACTCACCTTAAGCCGGAACAGGGGGCCATGAAACTACTGGAGTTATTAGAGCAATACCCAACGAATGCAGAGCTGCTAAAGGCTTTTTAGGCGACGTAATGTTAAGCGTTGTTTATCCTAAATACCGCAGTTGAATCTACTGCGGCTGTCTAAGGCACGGAATCTACAGCGTTTTTCATTTTTTTAGGCTACACCCGTAGGGTGGCTACGAGTTTGCCGAAAAAAGCAAAAAATCACTTTATGTTCCGCACCTTAGTCACCCTCGCTACGATTCTACTGCGGTATTTAGTTTATCAATGGGAATGTTTTTTTAGAAGCGTGAGTAGGCGCAGTTACTTAACATTGTAGGGAAATAAAGGACTATAAAGTGAGTGAAAACTTTTTTGGTTTGTGCCTGCCCAAGAAAAATTTTGGCGCAAGTTATAACATGGGATGATTTTTAGAGATGCCCAGACGTTTTTAGTTGTAAAAATATTGAATCATACTATTCTTGAAATGGAGACCTTAAAGTTGCTCTTTTATAATTCGAGAGCATCAATAAGTTGTCAAGATCAGTTCAGTAATAAACACTTGTAGATAGGAGAAATATATGGGAAAGCGTAATTATTCAGAGCAACGTGTTTCCTCTCGAGTGAAAACAAATATGTCGGCTCTAGTGGCTGTAGAGCACGATGGTGTGGTTACGCAAGCGTTATGTAATGATTTAAGCGCTAGCGGCGCGCTACTAACAGTGGATAAAGAATTTCCTATAGGTAGCGAATTGTTAGTCACTTTAACATCAGGTACCACGATAAGCGGAGAATTAATAGCTCGTTGCATGATTGTCAGATCACAACTGACTGCACAGAAAAAATATTTTCTAGGTTTAGAGATTCAAGAGATAATAGATGATGAAGGCTTTTGCATCAAGTCGCGTAGAAAAGCTGGTTAATAGGCTCATTGATTGTCGCGGCATCCCGAACACTATACGGAATGGCAAGGATAAATAAGTATAGTGTCCCAAGTACAGAGCCAAATAAATCTGCTTAAATGGGTGCTTATTTACCCTTCCGTTTACTCAGCCATCTCTACAGCATCATCGACTTCGATACCCAAATATCTGTCTGTGCTTTCAAGTTTTGTGTGTCCAAGTAATACCAGTTACAGAAAGTTTTCAGGATAAAAGCGGTGTGCCATGCGCACCGCTTGTTTACATCTGAAAACTTTCTGTAATAGGTATAAAAACGGTATTGCGCGTACATTCTTTGTGCTTTTATCAATCGGTGTCGCTTTAGTTCGCCGCAAGGCGTGTGTTCCATAGTCGTTAGGTAAAAGCCCAATTTGTGATCCCCAGCCTTTGACCATTCGCTCATATTGGCGGGTTGAGATATGTGACTCTGAATTTGAACGGCTTGGGAATAAGTAGTCATGGTCTATCAAATGTTTAAATGCTATCCATTCACTTAAGGATTCCCGTGTTTGTTGTGTTATTGTAAACTGGACAGCTTGAGATGTTTTTTTCTGCATAACGATGGCTCTTTTGAGAATGTTCGCGCCATGCGCTATGTCTCTAACGTTCAGTTTTACTAAATCACAGCTGCGCTACGTTGAATCTATCGCTAAATTAAACCGTGCCAGCCCCCTAATTTGATTCGCGATTTGTAGCCGAACACGTATTGCCCATATTTCTTTCAGTTTAAGTGGCGTTTTTTGATCAGTGATTTTACCCTTATTCCAAGGTTTGGTATGGTGAATATCTGGCTTGTAATGTAGCATGACTGAACCCTCTTTAGTGGTAGGCTTATAAGTATGCCGTCAAATTTAAAAGGCCGCTTTCGACCC
>JBLHJR010000041.1:0-25758 GCA_047619205.1 Candidatus Endobugula sp.
CTTTGATCACCTAATACTTCGTCAAGTTGGTGATTCCATAAAATGGTGATATTGCCATTTTTTTCTTTGTCGAACAATTTATCTTGCAGAATTTTTTCTGCTCTTAAGCTGTCGCGTCGATGAACTAAAACCACTTCTTTACAGATATTAGAAAGATAAAGGGCTTCTTCAACGGCGGTGTTCCCGCCGCCAATAACGGCGACTTTCTGGTCGCGATAAAAGAAGCCGTCACAGGTCGCGCAGGCACTAACACCTCTGCCCATAAAGGCTTTTTCCGATTCTAAGCCTAAATATTGCGCCGAAGCCCCAGTAGCAATAATTAGAGCGTCACAGGTATAGGTATCATTACCGGTCAGAACAAAAGGTCGTTGTGTAAGCTCAACTTCGTTAATATGGTCAAAAATAATATCGGTATCAAAGCGTTCAGCGTGTTGTTGCATTTGTACCATTAAGTCTGGCCCTTGCAGATCGTGTGTGCCGCCCGGCCAGTTTTCTACTTCAGTTGTTGTAGTTAATTGGCCGCCTTGTTGCATGCCGGTAATCACAATAGGGTTTAGGTTTGCTCTAGCTGCATAAATGGCCGCAGTATAGCCAGCAGGCCCTGAGCCTAGAATAATTAAGCGGTGATGTTTTTTAGCATTCATTCGGAGCCTTAGTCTTAATAATCAGTAAAGTGGTGAGCATGTTATCGCGTGTCTATTTTGTAGTGGTTTGTCACTATGATTGATGGCCCCAATGGTCTCGTTATGTAGGGAAGTTTCACTGCCTGCGGCGAAGCCTATAAGCGGTTTTGTAAGGTTTGTCTCAAATTTCACGCTAAGAGATTGAATATACTAGTAAAAACAACCACAGCCATTGCAATAGCCGCGTATAATAACATGGCCTGCAGGCGACTGACTATACCCTTAGCGCCTGAAATCCAGATATCCATAGCGCGTCCCTTTTTACCCGTAGCAGCGTCACTTAAGGGCGTCTACTGTTGGTGCTTCGCCTTACATAGAATGGCTCTGTTGCGTTGTCGTGTTTTGCTATGAACAAAAGTTGAAGCACTCTGAACACCTAAATTTCAGGCGCTAAGGGTATAGTCAGTTTTTTCGGCTATTTTTCTGTAGAATAGGTCATTGAAATTCCTAAGGACTACGCTTTGAAATCAACCACTAAAAATGCCAAGCCTGAAGCATCATCGGCGCAGCTGCTTATAATTCGTATGCTTAAAGAAGGCATCTTGATTGGCTGGCTATTGCTATGTGTGTATTTACTCTTATCTTTAGTATCATATTCTTCGGCGGACCCTTATGGTTGGTCTAGCACGGGGACTAATGCGGTGGTGCAAAACGTCTTGGGCCCAGCAGGTGCTTGGATTGCAGATCGCCTATTTGCTTTTTTGGGTTATGTCGCTTACCTATTCCCGCTAATGATCGCCTATCGCTTGTGGTGTGTTTTTAGCCAGCGCCACAACCCCATGCCGTTTGACAGTCTATTGTTTGTCTTACGAGTTATCGGCTTCTTTCTGGTGGTCGCGGCGACAACAGGGCTAATCTCGATACAGTCGGTCGGTGAGGTAAGCCAGTTACCTGTTTCGGGTGGCGGTGGGTTGGGTATTAGTATTTCAGAAGCCCTCGAAGAAGTCTTAGGTTTTGTGGGGGCCACCATACTGTTTTTGGCCTTGGGGTTATTTGGACTAACGATTTATACCGATTTATCGTGGTTGCGATTAGTGGATACTATTGGTCGATCCACTCTCTTTATTCTTACTCAGTTCGGCAGTCAGGCAGCGCTACTAACATCAAAATATATTCATAAAAGACAGTTGGAGCAGCAAGCAAAAGCCTCGGTAAAACTTAGGCATGATGCGGTGATCCGGCAGGCAATGAAGATGAAGGATCGTATTCCGCCGACGATCGAAAAACCCATCATGCTACCTAAGTCGAGTCCGCGAGTAGAAAAAGAAAGGCAGGTCACTTTATTTGATACCCCGATAACCGGAGAGTTACCACCACTGAGTTTATTGGATGATGCCGATGCGCCTCATGCGAAAGGCTTTTCTGATGAATCGCTCGAGGCCATGTCACGTTTGCTAGAGATTAAATTACAAGATTTTGGTGTTTCTGTCGAAGTCGTTTCTGTATTACCTGGTCCGGTAGTCACACGTTTTGAGTTGCAGCCAGCAGCCGGCGTGAAGGCGAGTAGAATTACTAACTTAGCTAAAGATTTAGCGCGCTCAATGGCGGTGGTGAGTGTACGTGTGGTCGAAGTCATTCCCGGTAAATCTGTGGTGGGTATTGAAATTCCAAATGAACATCGCGAGATGGTGCGCTTAACTCAAGTGCTTTCATCGACGGTTTATGATGAATCACAGTCACCCTTAACTTTAGCCTTGGGTAATGATATTTCTGGCAAACCGATTGTGGCGGATCTCGCTAAGATGCCGCATTTATTGGTTGCGGGTACCACCGGTTCTGGTAAGTCGGTGGGTATCAATGTGATGATATTGAGCTTGCTGTATAAATCGACGCCAAAAGATGTGCGTTTAATTTTAGTGGATCCTAAAATGTTGGAGTTGTCGGTTTACGAAGGCATACCGCATTTACTCACCCCAGTGATCACCGATATGAAAGATGCATCCAATGGTTTGCGTTGGTGTGTGGGTGAAATGGAACGTCGTTATAAAATAATGGCCTCTCTGGGTGTGCGTAATTTGGCCGGTTATAACCGAAAAGTGGATGAGGCGAATAAAAAAGGCGAGCCGATACCTGACCCCTTGTGGCGACCAGAAGAAGAGTTTATTGCGGGCGAAGCCGTGCCAACAGCCCCTAATTTAGAAACGTTACCCGCTATTGTAATAGTGATAGACGAGTTTGCTGACATGATGATGATTGTCGGTAAAAAAGTAGAACAATTAATTGCACGTATTGCACAAAAGGCGCGTGCGGCAGGTATTCATTTATTGTTAGCGACTCAGCGTCCATCGGTGGATGTTATTACGGGATTAATTAAAGCTAATGTTCCTACACGTATTGCCTTTCAGGTTTCATCTAAAATTGATTCTAGAACCATTTTAGATCAAGGTGGGGCAGAGCAGTTACTCGGTCACGGGGATATGCTGTATTTACCGCCAGGGACTAGTATGCCGATTCGTGTACATGGAGCTTTTGTTGATGATCATGAAGTACATAAAGTGGTTCGTGATTGGAAGCGTCGAGGCAAACCGGATTATATTGAGGGTATTGTGGATGAAAGCACGAATTTAATCCCAGTGCCTGGATTAAGCTCAGAGAGCGAAGATAGCGATAATGAAAGTGATGTATTGTACGATGAAGCAGTTGAGTTTGTGACGCAAACGCGCAAAGCCTCCATTTCCTCCGTGCAGCGTAAATTGCGTATAGGATATAACCGTGCGGCACGTTTAATTGAAACTATGGAAGCGGCAGGTGTGATTACCGAAGCGGGGCATAACGGTAGTCGCGAAGTTATTGCACCAGCACCACCGGAACGCTAATTAATCGTAGGTAGAGTTTATTGTGAAAAAGAAATGTTTTATTAGTCATGCTGTTTTGTTCTTTAGTTTGTTCTTTACTTTATCTGTAATGGCAAGCGATGCTGATGAATTAGCAAAACAACTAAAAATATTAACAACATTTTCTGGTAGCTTCGAGCAAAGTTTAGTTGATGACAAAGGTAATATGCTACAGGAGTCTTCAGGTGTTTTTTTCTTGCAGCGCCCCGGCTATTTTCATTGGCAAACCAAAGAGCCTTTTCCTCAGCTATTAATATCTGATTTGGATTCTCTTTGGTTGTACGATCCAGATTTAGAGCAGGTGACTGTTCGTCAGTATGATGAAAAGATGACGGCGACACCGGCATTATTGTTAAGTGGTGATGTCAGTAAAATTAACCAGCATTATCAAGTCGAAAAAAAATCAGACGATAATTATCTATTAACACCCAAAGATCAGCAAGAATTGTTCGTCAACTTGTCGGTTACCTTTGTGGATCAGCAGTTGTCGTCTATGAGTTTACAAGATTCTTTGGGACAGACGACCACCTTTAGTTTTATTGATGGTGTTTATAATCAAGAAATTCCTCTGGGTATGTTTAGCTTTACCCCGCCTGTGGGAATTGACGTTATTGTCGGTAATTAAATGCGCGACGATCTATTTGCTAGTGATATTAATACTGATGCGGATAAAAAAAAGGCTGAATCACTCCAGCATATGCCCCTAGCGGCGAGATTGCGGCCACAAAATTTACAAGAGTATATTGGTCAGCAGCACCTATTATCTGTTGGAAAACCACTTCGCGAAGCCATTGAAAAAGGCCAGTTACATTCAATGGTATTTTGGGGTCCTCCGGGTGTGGGCAAAACCTCATTAGCGAAAATGTTGGCGAATGTTATCGATGCCGAGTTTGAATCCTTGTCTGCCGTGTTAGCGGGAGTTAAGGATATCCGTCAAGCAGTGGCTAAAGCACAGCTGACACAACAAACTTCAGGCAGACGGACGATTTTATTTGTTGATGAGGTTCATCGTTTTAATAAATCCCAACAAGACGCTTTCTTGCCCTATGTTGAAAATGGCACAGTGACTTTTATTGGCGCCACCACTGAAAACCCTTCTTTTGAGCTTAACAATGCATTACTGTCGCGCTGTCGTGTTTATGTATTACGCAGCTTAGAGACGAAGGATATAGAGCAGTTATTAACTCGTGCATTAAACGATACAGAAAAAGGCCTAGGCAAACAGCAGTTGCATTGTGATCCAAGTAGCGTAGCTATTTTGGCCGCAGCAGCTAATGGTGATGCAAGGAGGGCATTAAATTTATTAGAGATTGCTAGCGACTTAGCGGAGCAAGAAATCACCCTTGAAGTGATTGCCGAAATTTTAGGCGGTGATGTGCGTCGCTTTGATAAAGGCGGCGATATTTTTTACGAGCAAATTTCAGCATTACATAAGTCCGTACGTGGGTCATCTCCCGATGCAGCATTATATTGGTGCATGCGCATGTTAGATGGCGGCTGTGATCCGCTTTATGTTGCTAGGCGAGTCGTGCGTATGGCGATAGAAGATATTGGCAACGCAGATCCACGCGCATTATCCATTAGTCTTGCCGCTTGGGAAACACAAGAGCGTTTAGGCAGCCCAGAGGGCGAGTTAGCTATCGCTCAAGCTGTCATCTATTTGGCCTCGGCAGCTAAGAGTAATGCGGTGTATAATGCCTTCAATTCAGCGAAAGCTGATGTTGCACAAATGCCCGACTACGATGTGCCCGTGCATTTACGTAATGCACCCACATCGTTGATGAAATCTTTAGATTATGGTGCGGATTACCGTTATGCTCATAATGAAGACGGGGCTTATGCGGCAGGAGAAAATTACTTCCCGGAAGCGATAGCGGAGAAAGTCTACTATCATCCGGTAGAGCGGGGCTTAGAAGTTAAGATTAAAGACAAGTTAACTTACTTGCGTAGTTTAGATGGAGTTAGTACTGAGCAAAGGTACCCTTCGCAATCGACAAGTCACAAGAAAAAATCGTAAAGAGCAGCATGTAAAAACTAGGAAGATAGTGAATGATTTGGTTAGCCGTAGCATTAGGTGGTGCGTTAGGCGCAATGGGGAGATGGGGTTTAACCACTTACATTATCCCTGTGGATGGAAAGCAATTCCCTTGGGGAACATTAACCGCCAACATACTAGGTTCTGCCTGTATCGGTCTATGTTACTTTTTAATTGTTGAAAAGCAATTGCTAGCCATTGAGTGGAAACCCTTCTTGATGACCGGTTTCTTAGGGGCTTTTACCACCTATTCAACCTTTGCCCTAGAGTCTGTTCTCTTATGGCAGCAAGGGCAGACGGGCTATGCGATAAGTTATGCATTTGCCTCATTGCTGGGGTGTCTGTTGGCGGTGAGCGCAAGTCTATTTTTAGCAACAAAATTTATTCACTAAGTTACTCTTATAAGTAACGCGTAAACGCAAAAAAAATAGCGTAAAAATGAAAGTGAATGTAAATCAAGAATTAACTATCAAGCATTAAGAAATAACCAAAAGAGCGAACCAATTTATGTTAGACCAGAAGCTGCTACGTAGTAATCCTGAACTCGTGGCTACAGCCTTACTAAAACGCGGATTCATTTTAGATATTGATGCACTCAAAGTATTAGACGATGCGCGTAAAGTCATTCAAGTGAAAACTGAATCATTGCAACAGGAGCGTAATACCCGCTCAAAGAATATCGGTAAAGCCAAGGCATCTGGTGAAGATATAACGCCATTATTAAAAGAAGTTGACAATTTAAAAGCGCAGTTAACAGGAGCTGACGAAGAACTGAAAAGGCTTCAAGAACAGCTAGATACTATTATGCTGGCTATTCCGAATATGCCCGTTGATGAAGTTCCTGAAGGTAAAAGCGAAGACGACAACATTGAACTTCGCCGTTGGGGAACCCCACGTACTTTTGACTTCGAGGTTAAAGATCATGTTGATCTTGGTGCTGCAATAGGTGACGGTTTTAATGGTCTAGATTTTGATGTGGCGAGTAAGTTAACGGGTTCCCGTTTTGCCGTGATGCGTGGCGGTATTGCACGCCTGCATCGAGCCTTGATTCAATTCATGTTGAATACACATATTGAAGAGCATCAATATCAAGAGGTCTATGTGCCATTTTTGGTGAATAAAGCGTCATTGTTTGGTACGGGTCAATTACCTAAATTTGAAGAAGATTTGTTTAAGACTAATGATGAACGTGAATTATATCTAATTCCTACTGCTGAAGTACCAGTAACCAATTTGTTGCGCGATGAATTATTAGCAGACGATAAACAGCTACCCTTAAAATTAGTCTGTCATACGCCTTGTTTTCGTAGTGAAGCGGGTAGTCATGGTCGAGACACTCGTGGCATGATTCGTCAGCATCAATTTGAAAAAGTGGAGTTGGTCAATTTTGTAAAAGCTGAAGACTCAGCGCAAGCACTGGAAGACTTAACGGCTTGTGCGGAAGCTATCTTGGAGAAATTAGAATTACCTTATCGTACCGTCATCTTATGTGGTGGTGATATTGGTTTTTCAGCAGCGAAAACCTACGATATTGAAGTCTGGTTACCCTCACAAGAAAAGTATCGTGAGATTTCTTCCTGTAGCAGTTTTAATGATTTTCAAGCGCGCCGCATGAAAGCACGCTATAAAAATCCAGCCACAGGAAAAACTGAATTATTACATACTCTCAATGGTTCCGGCTTAGCGATTGGTCGTACGCTATTAGCGATTATGGAAAATTACCAGCAAGCTGATGGTAGTATCAATATACCCACAGTATTACAGTCGTATATGGGCATGGATAAGATAGCGATAACGGGTTAGTTTTTAACCCTCAAATATTAAGGGTGTATCACACTATTTTACTTGGAACTGGTTGCTCGCAACTAATGGCTTTTTTATGAACTACATGCCTTTTTTCTTCGATCTAAAAGGTCGAGAGTGTTTAATTGTTGGTGGCGGCAGTATCGCTACTAGAAAAGCACGATTATTGTCAAAAGCGGGTGCAAAATTAATTGTAGTTGCCCCTTACATTACCGATGAAATGCAAAAAATGGTCGCGGCTAACAGTGGTGAGTGCCATCTTCGTGGTTATGAGAGCAAGGATCTTGAGAGGGGCGTTGTTATTATTTGCGCAACGGATAATAGCGAAATAAATCAACGCGTATCTATAGAGGCTCAAGCTAAAAGACTGCCGGTTAACGTAGTCGATTCACCCACTCTTTGCAGTATTATTACGCCCGCTATTGTCGATCGTTCGCCATTAATGATTGCGATTACCAGTGGTGGTGATGCACCAGTATTGGCGCGACAGATGCGCGCTAAACTCGAAGTGCTATTTCCTTCTGCCTATGGTGCATTGGCAACACTGGCGGCTAAATATCGTCACCGAGTAAAAGAAAAGGTGACCTCAGAAGCCAAGCGTTTACGTTTTTGGGAACAAGTGTTTAATGGGGCTGTTGCAGAGAAAGCCTTTGTAGGGAAAATAGATGAGGCAGAGCAAGCAATCGAAACTCAGCTGAATGACGATGCTAATGCTGAGCTAACGGGTGAAGTCTATTTAGTCGGTGGTGGCCCAGGCGACCCTGACTTACTCACTTTTAAAGCCTTACGGTTAATGCAGCAAGCAGATGTGGTGCTTTATGATCGTTTAGTGAGTGAGCCAGTGATGAACTTAGTTCGCCGTGATGCGGATCGAATTTATGTCGGTAAACGCTCCAGTGACCATGCGGTACCGCAGCAAGACATTAATCAAATGCTAGTGGATTTAGCGCAACAGGGTAAACGTGTATTACGCTTAAAAGGCGGCGATCCTTTTATTTTTGGTCGTGGCGGAGAGGAAATCGAATTATTGGCTCAAAATAATGTAGCGTTTCAAGTGGTGCCGGGTATCACTGCGGCCTCCGGTTGCGCGGCCTATTCAGGTATCCCTTTGACTCATCGAGATCATGCTCAGTCAGTACGTTTTATTACGGGGCATACCAAGGCAGGCAATATAGACTTACCGTGGGAGTCTTTGCTGGATGCGCATCAAACTTTGGTTTTTTATATGGGTTTGATGAATTTAGAGCCCATCTGCGCTGAACTATTAGTGCGTGGACGTGATGCTGAAACCCCTGCAGCCTTAATTGAAAAGGGTACAACACCTCAGCAACGGGTAATTATAGGTACTTTGTCGACACTACCTGATTTAATTAAAGGTCAGGAGGTGCATGCGCCGACCTTATTAATTATCGGCGGTGTCGTCAGTTTGCATGAACAGTTACAGTGGTATAAAAATTAATGTGAATAGAGCATAGCTAAATATTATTATGGATTTTTTGATTAATTATAAAATTATTATTGCCATAGCCTGCTTCGCTTTGTTTTTTGTTGGCGAACGCTTATTTAGTTCAGCACCTTACCCTGCTTATTTTACTGCCTCCATAAAACGTGCTCGATTGTTTAAAAATATGAGTATTTCAGCGATTAATATGCTGCTATCTCCCTTATTAATTATACCCTTAACGGCTTTTATCACTCTATATTTCGCCTCTTGGCGGCCAGAGTGGATGCGGTCTCCCATTGTTTTGTTAATAGATATAGTAATATTAGATGGTTTTTTATATTGGTGGCATCGACTAAATCATTATTTACCGGTCTTTTGGCGCTTTCATGAAGTACATCATTTAGATGAATTTTTAGATTCTACTACTGGATTACGTTTTCATTTTGGTGAAGTGTTCCTTTCAGCAATAGCTCGGGCACTGTTAATTGTCGCATTAGGTATGCCCATTGCTACTGTTATCATATTTGAAATTTGTATTTTGGTGTTTTCAATTTTCAATCATTCGAATTTACGTATCCTGAACCGATTAGAAAAAATTTTGTCATTGTTCATCGTAACGCCAGCAATACATTGGTTGCATCACCATGCGCAACGTGGAGATACTGATTCTAACTATGCGACTATCTTTTCCTTCTGGGACAGGTTGTTCGGGACTCAAAATAACAAGCAACGCTGGAAGGATATGCCAATGGGTGTTGAAGGTCGCCGTGAGTTAGGTTTATATAAGCTGTTAACACGACCACTACATAAGTAAGGTATAAATGGCTATCCCTAAATATACCGTTCTAAGTATTGTTTTCGTATTTCAAGTATTGATGCCGGGGCTTTATACGCCTTTTGTCACGGCAGAGACTAACATCATTTCTGCTATTGATGCAGATAAGTCTTCCCGCAAAGGTGATTTGCTGCTCATTGATATTCGATCGGCAGGGGAGTGGCTTGAGACCGGTGTGGCACATCAGGCAGTGTTGATCTCTATGCATCAAACAGGAGGGTTAGAGAAGTTTTCAAGTGATTTGTTAACAATGGTGAAGGGTAATAAACAACGTAAAATCGCATTGATTTGTGCCGGAGGAATACGCAGTGCGTTGTTACAGTATCACTTGCGTAAACAAGGCTATAGTGAAGTGCTAGATGTCAGTGAAGGAATGCAGGGTAGTATTTTCAAAAAAGGCTGGATTGATCAAAGTCTACCAACGGTAGCCTATACGCTTAACCAATAATTATTATATTTGATTAACCTTAGAGAAATTTATGTGTTATAAAAAAAACAAATTCCGCTGCCTGCAATGGATGTCATTAGTATTTTTTTTCAGTTTTAGCCTTAACGTAAAGGCTGAGGACGGTGATTTTTCACCCGTCAGTTTAGATGATCAATTATTAACCTTGATAACTACTGTAACTGAAAAAGAAAAAGCTATTATTAACGCAAAAAAACAACTTAAAAAAGAAAAAGATGAAGATTTAATTAAACAAATACAACAACAAATTTTAATTGATGAAGATATTGTTAAGGGCACACGTGCTCAGTTTACTGCTATTTCTGCGGGTGGTGAAAAGGTGTTTGTTGAGCGAAAGAAAATCCAAAAAGACATTCATTGGCAGGAAGATTTAGAGGCTATTTTCTCTCCCTTAGTTGAGCAGCTCAAAGAGATAAGCGAACGACCTAAAATAATTGAAGAGTTAGAACAAGATATTGTGTATTGGGTTGAGCGTGAGGAAGCACTTAATCGAGCTGTGAATTACACGAAAACAACTCAGAATACAGTGTCCAATAAACTGGTGGTTGCTAAGGTGAAGAATCTCTTGGCTGAAGCAGAAAAACAGTATGCAACTGCGGGGCAAAAATTAGCGTTATTACAGGCAGAATTAATGTCTATTCGTGCAGATGATAACCCTTTATGGAAAAACATTATAGGCTTGATAAAATCATTCGCGGCAAGTATGTTGTACTATTTTATTATCGCGCTTTTTTTCGGTTTTATTGTGTATCAAGCAGTGGCTTTATTAGCGCGTTTGCCACGTTTAATGATCGATAAAAGACAGCCTAAGCGTTATGTCTTTGCTGTTCGTACTATTAAATTGATTAAGCATATTATTGGTTTTAGTTTAGGTGTTACTGCTTATTTAGTGGTTCTTTATGGTTCGGGACAATGGATATTGCTAGTGGTGTCACTCTTTATCTTAATAGGAATTATTTTATCATTAAAAAGTTTGGTGCCAACCTATATTGTTGAAATTAGAACATTACTTAACCTTGGCTCTATTCGACAAGATGAGCGTGTAGTTTTTGATGGCTTGGTGTGGAAAATTAATTTAATCGACGTTTATACGCATCTGCATAATCCAGCTCTAGACGCACATTTACGTGTGCCTATTGATAAGTTAATTACCTTAAGTAGCCGTCCCTATCATAAAAATGAACCGTGGTTTCCAACTAGAACCGGCGACATTGTTTTATTAGAGGACGAAACTTATGGAGAAGTTAAGCATCAATCTGTCGATGTGGTCGAGGTAAACCAGGGCGGTTCTACTTACAGTTACCCTACGCTTCAGTTTTTATCGAGCAGACCTAGGAACTTATCAAAAGGCTTTACCGTTTACGAAATTTTTGGCTTTGACTATAGCCATCAGCAAGAGTCCACTAACACCATGTTAAGCATTTATAGTGATAGCGTTGAAGAATTCATTAAAGCAAGTTCAGTAGGCGAATACTGTACTGCCTTTAAGGTAGAGTTTGATAAGGCAGCGAGTTCATCATTAGACTTTAAAGTGCTGGCCAAATTTTCAGGTGAAGCAGCTAAGGATTATCATCGAATCAGTCGAATAATTCAAAAAGCCTCAGTTGATGTAGCAAATTCACAGGGCTGGGTTATACCATTTGAGCAAATTAACATTCATCAAGCTTGAGTAACTCGGATTTGATGGGATTAGAAGCTTGTTCTGAATTTATCTATCCATATCATCTCTATTGGTAACTATTCAGCGCATCAACTGAGTTCGTTCAACTTTTCCTGAATAAAATCAGGCCATTTACCTGCAAATAGACGTTCCAAAGCCTCACCTACGCCCACATTATGTTTCCTACATGTCGATAAATAACTGCGGATACGACAGTAGATATCTGCCCCCATCTTAGATCTGAAGCATCCCGATATTTTTTGCTGCACCTTTGTCATTCGTAGATCACGCTCGCCCTGGTTATTTGTGTAGGGCGCCAGGGGGTTTTCCATAAAACGTAGCACATCCTCCTCCTAATCACGAAGCCTCTCTAATAGGTTTGGATTTGCTCCGGGCCATGCGACCTCGCTTTTTAATTTCCGCAGTGTCTTTTCCCGGCGGGGGACATCTATGTCTGCGCTGTTTAATAGCAAGCGATACTTTCTTCGCCATTTCGTACATTCTTTTTTTGCCAGTGAGCCGCCAGTGAGCCGCCAGTGAGTATTACCTCATGGTTTATCTGGTCGAGTAACGCCTCCATCGTTAACGCCCATTTTTGACCGTCGTGCTCTTACGCTCGGCTTAACTCACGCTGATGATGCGCGTTACATAAAACATGATCGCAACGTTCGTAACGATAGTAAGGTTTCCAGTGATCATGGATTAATAGCCCCGAAAAATGCGGCAGGATGTTAATCTTATCCATGGCGTCTTTGCCACGCTTTGCATGGGCCGCTAACAGAGCCCACATGTCATTTGATGCACCGTGTAGCCATAGGCGCTTGCCATCAACGTTGATACCCGTCTCGTCAGCATGTAATGCCTCTGCGTGACGAAGCATTTTTATTGCCAGCACTGCAAACACATCCAATCGTTGATAGGCATCGGCATTAACGTTAACAAGACTGCCTGTGCTGATGGGAATATCAAACAGCTCATCAAAATGTGTATGGATGCGCTCATAAGGGATTAATTGAAACATCGACATGTATACCGCATTCGCTTTGATACTGGCACCATACTGTGTCGCACGAGCCACTTCAGGCGGGAACGTCGCGACCAATCGTTTGCCGGCCCCATCCTCTAGAACCTGCGCACGATATTCGGTTACATGGCGAGAAATGCGAATATCAAATACTGGTCTTTTTTCATATCCACACTCAATGTAATCACCACGAGGTAGGGTTCTACGGTCAATATTAATCGCGGTTATTTTATCGGGATTATCAATAGGCTCAAGATAGTGGCCCTTATGACCTTTTTGTCCTCCACGAGGGTTTTCGCTTTTAGATCTCCCATTCTTTTCACGGTTAGGGTCGCTAGAAGGTGGCTTACTGCTGTTTTTACTGTTCAAACCAGAACGATCAACTAATAGCTTTACGACAAGCAGTAGCCCGTTAATTGACGCCTCCAACACTGGAGACAAGTCATTACTTTCAGCAAGAAGAGTTTCAACCTCTTGTACTGTTTTATTGATGTCTATAGTCTCTTTTGTCATGAAAATAATCTGTACTGTCGTCGATGACAGTTATTATCGCATACGTTTTATAACACGATTTTTTGTCCCTATATTTGCCGTCACGAGCTTTTAAAAAATGACATGAGGCGGGGTGTTCGTGAAAAAAAATGAATGCCATGACGCTGCTCTTACAGACGGCTAGCCGGACTATCGTGTATCAATGAAAGTACGTAAGTAATCAGGAAAATTTTCAAAATATACTGTCAAGCTTTTTTTCGCTGAATAGTTACGCCTATTGAACCTATAACCATAGCGTCCTATATTGTTGAAGATGAAAAGAGTGGGATTGAGCATTACCGTCATTGTGAGGCTAAAGAATGGCCGAGCCTGTCAATTTCAAAAAAAAACGGTCAATCCTGAAAAAACTGACCTTTTTTCACTTTTGAGAAAAAGGCCGCTGAACCCAAACCTCAAAACATGAATGATATTTTATAAACACTGAATTTGATGCTGAAAAATATCGGTTTTCTATGGAAAACTTTTGTCAATTTGCAGTAAACTCTACATAAGCACAATATTTTATTCAAAACCGATCGTTTTCGATAATTCTTGTTTTTTTGGAAGGCATAGTAGCGCCTGAAAATCAGTCCAAAGTCCAATATTGAGGAACGACGTCATACAGAAAAATAGCCGCTGTTTCTGTACTCTTATATCGTTAAATATCCATAAGTAAACCTTTTTTGTGTGTCTGTCAGCCCAAAGCTAACATATTCCATTGCGTGGTTTGCTGATAAGGCACTATAAGTCAGACAGTGGAAAAGCAGCTTATTGTGAAGCAGTTATTAATGATACTTGAAAATAGTAGATAGAATAGCGTAACTCGCACCAATGACGCCACGTAGAGTTCCGCTCACCTTAGAGCGACCGGCTTGTCGATGGCGATATTGTACATTGATCTCTACGGTCTCTAATTTAAACTTAGCCGCTTTAATCTGCATTTCGATAGTCCATCCATAAGTCGTATCATTCATGTGCAGTTGTTGTAAAGAATTCCAGCGAATAGCGCGGAATGGCCCAAGATCTGAGTAATTTACATGAAAAATTCGTCGCATTAAGAAACAGGCTAAATGATTTCCAGCCTGTTGTTGAATCGTTAACGCACCTTTTTCAGCCCGTTGGATACGAGAACCCAAAGTGAACTCAACCGCTTCTGAGTCAAATGGAGATAGGAGGTCTAGCAGATCATTAGCGTAGTTAGAGCCATCGCCATCCACAAAAACCACAATCTCCGGTGCTCCTTGAGGTCGGTTTGACAGATAGCTCAGCCCAGATATACAAGCCTGCCCATAACCAGAACGACCTTCAGAAACCACGGTTGCCCCCACGGACCGAGCAATCTCAGCACTACCATCTTCAGAGTCGCTATCGACTACGACGATTTCATCAAGTAGCGGTAGCTTGTGTAGTTGAAGAGAGGCGAAATCATCAACAACCTGCCCGATACATTCCGCTTCATTCCAAACGGGTATTATTAAAGCTATAGTAGTGTTTTTTTTCAACGATCACCTGCCAAAGGTAAATTATAGATTTAAAGAGAGTGGGTAGAGTCAGTTGATTTTTTACTTAGACTTGTATGCAGTGGCTCTCCATTCTCTTTACTGTTTGACGAAGAGGCATATTCTACTGCATCATCATGTGAATGTAATATCTTTCTTCTACGCTGAACTGAACATGTTTGCACTATCTCCTGGCGTTTATCGATTAAGGAATATACTCGCTATTCGCCTTTTTAGATGGTGCGCTTTCCGGTCTTGCAAAATGGGCACATAATTCTTTAGACACTCTTACTAGCAGGGTGCTTGAAAAGAATACACTCCCTTTCAGGCCATCAGAGGCATGGATGCCGAAGCTGAGCGTATAGGGACATATTCACAGCGCGCCTGAAAGGGAGTGTATTCTTTTCAAGTGACCCGGTAGTATGTAGCATAATGATCCAAATGGCTTGTTGTGCTGCTTAGCCGGATTGTCAATACAGTCATGATCGTGTTGTTTGTGAATTGAGTGTGGAGGATTTTTTTACTTGGTATGATGAGCTGCTTTACAATACATTTATGCATTCTAAAAAAGCTGAACATCTGTGATCAGATCTATCTATATGAGCAATAAATATAATGTCTAATACACATTCAAAACGAGCCGTGGTTGTATTTGGTAAAGTACCACGACCCGGCCGAGTTAAAACGCGACTGACCCCCACGCTATCAGCAAAAACCGCTAGCTCTATCTATCAGGCTTTTTTGTTCGATGTGTTTGATATAGTCAACTGTGCGGCGCAAGCATCGGAGGTCACTATTGATCGCTATTTTGTGTGTGCTATGTCGGAGGACGACACGGTGGAGGATGCGCAGCGATTGCTTCCTCGAGGATGGTCGTTGCTGGATGAGCGAGGGCTAGACTTGGGTGATCGCATCAATGCTGCCTGCGAAGATATTGAGGCGGAAACTGTTGTGGTGCTGGGTTCGGATTCACCGACTATGCCGCAGCGTCGAATTTTTGAGGCGTTCAGTGCTATTGAGAATGAAGATGTGTGGGCAAAAAAACCTTTCGTGCTCGGCCCTACAAAAGATGGTGGCTATTACCTGGTGGCTATGTCGCAGGTACGTCCAGCGATATTTTCTAATGTTATCTGGTCGACAACTGAGGTGCTGGATAAGACACGCCAAAACTCCTTACAGGCGGGTATCCCACTGGTTGAGTTGGGTGAAGGCTATGATATCGATTATGTCACTGATTTTGAACAAGCGTTGGCCGATGCTGAGCAAGGAGAGGCATATAGAACAGCAAAGGCGATCAAGTCTGTTCTGTCTGAATTGAATCAAGGTAAACCTTAACAATAGTTACTGTAGAGTAAATCGGCTAGATTGAAATCGTCTTCAGCCTTGCATCCCCTTGACTCGAATATGTTGCTCTATACGATAAGCTAAGCGCATGCTGGTTGTTGATATGGTAAAGAAGATCAAAGCAATGAAAGCATAGTTGATGAGTAGGTTTTGCGGATGCCGAGCACTTTCAAGCACCCCAAGTTGCATTAATTCGATCACTCCAATGACGTAGCAGACCGAAGAATCTTTGAAGAGCGATGTAAAGAAAGTGCAGATAGCAGGAAACATGGAGCGCAATGCATAAGGAAGCAGTAAGTAGCAACCGATTTGGGTCTGGTTTAACCCAAGTGAAGCGGCTGCTTTGACCTGCTGTTTGGGAACGGCCTTTGCTCCAGCTCTAACGAGATCCGAAAGATGAGTCATTGCGTAGAGGCTTAAGGCGATACAACCGATCCAGAGCGGGTCGAGTGGCAAGGCAAAAACTACTTGAATCAACAAAAATAGCCAAAGGACTAGTAACAATAGAGGGGTCGAACGAATCAGCGTGATCAGCAGTGTAATGGGTGCCTTGAGCCAAATAGGTGCAATGACACGCAATAGTCCCACGGGAATGCCTAGTAGAATACCAGATAAGAGGGCAGCAAAACTCATGACAACGTTCAAGATCAGCCCCATAGCAGGTCCCTGTTCAAAGAGAGCCCCCCAGAGGAAGTAACTCAGTTCAGGCACAGTCACGAAGCCTTCTTTTTAGCTTCATATTAAGCGATATTTTTGTGATCAATCGAGCTGACCTGAACAACTGGAGCCACCGCCCGCTGTGCAAGCATAGCAATGTTCTCCCAATATGATAGATCGGCTTTCAAGTTTTTCTAAATCCCAATCGAACACATTTTGTGGTGCCTTTCTGCTTACTTTAAGATTAAGCATTTGATTGAAATCACAGTCATAAAGGTCACCTTCCCAACTAATTGAGATCATATTACGACACATCAGTCCCTCAATGGTGTTGACGTTAAAGGCATTGACTAACTGAGTCATGTAATGGTCGAACTTATCTTCGGTAACCAAATATTCTAGAAAGCGGCTAATGGGTTGATTGGTAACAGCAAATAGCTGGTTAAAGACAATACCGTGATGCTCTTTAAAGTGCTGTTTGTATTGTGCTTCTAGTGCTGCCTGATCTCCAGGAAGATCTGTGCCGACGGGGTTATGCACAAGATTGAGGGTTAAACCAGAGCCCTCAACGCCATAACCTAGGTCATTTAAACGGCGAACAGCTTCAATTGATTTACCAAATGTACCATCCCCACGCTGGCTATCGGTTGATCCTTCAGTGAAATAGGGCAGAGAGGCAAAAATATCGACTCCAAGGTCTGCCAGCATTTCAGGAACATCCCAAAACCGACGTGTCATAATAGCCGTTAGATTACAGCGATGGATCACCTGCCGACCCGGCATGGCCCCACGGCGCATGATTTCTTTAAACCGAGGGTGCATTTCAGGTGCACCCCCAGTGACATCCAGGGTCTTAATCGTGCCGTTTTCAAAGAGGTGTAGAATACGGTCAAGTACCTCGTCGCTCATGACTTCTTTACGGTCTGGTCCCGCATCGACATGACAGTGAGCACAGGTCATATTACAGACTTTACCAAGATTGATTTGCATCACATCGATTTTTGTAGATTGTAAGGGTAGCCACCCCTCATCGCGCAGCGATTGAGCAAAGCGCTTGGGTATTTTAGCGTTTCGCAGCAATTGATTTTGTACGTCTGTGTCTGTCAGTGGATGTTCTCGACCTTCTAAAGAAACGAGTTTAATCAAAAATTTCTCTCCTACACTCTTTATGTAACTTGATTTACTGTATCTATTTGCTCGGCTGTATGGATTTTTATGCTGTTAAATTGAGTTCGTCTACGGTGATATACAGCCAATAATGTTAATCTAATTCATCCTCGTAAGCGACAATTTTCATACTAAAGCAAAAGTGTATGAAAAACTACTAGCCCGTCAATAGCTATCCTGTAGGGATCTGACATCTGTAGCCATAAGGTGTGTATGTGCCATCTAGAGCCTCGCGCCGAGACTTAATCAGAGGTTCCCTGGATAAGGTGAAGGCACGATGAGTGATTTTTTCAGCAGCTTAGACTTTCTCGCTAGAATTCAACTGATTTATTGAGGTTTAATGGCGCAGTTTAGGCATAGGCTTAGTTTTTATTACCGTATTGACTTGGGTAGTCTCGATCGAGCCAATACTCAATCCCCTCGTCAAGAACGGCTGTATTTGGAAAGCCGAGCCGACGTAGTTCATCGACAACTTGACCCGATGAAGCGTGTGGACAGGCACAGTAGGCAATGACCCAGGTACCATCGTTTGGAATTAGGTGCGCATCAGCTTCGATTGAATAGAATGGGGTCGGAATGGCCCCTTTAGCGCGCCCTTGGTACCAGTCAGATGGGGGGCGAGCATCGACAATGATCATGCGTTTACCGGTTTGCATCGCCATTAACACATCGTCGGCAGAGACAAAGCGTCCATCTCGTAGTGAGAACTCTGGGTTCTCTCCATCCGGGTTGATGATCTTTTGTGCAATGTCACCAAGCAGCGGGATGTTAACCGGTGTCGGTTTCTCTGTTGAGTACTTCTGCAGATCTACAGGGACTTCCCAGCTGCGCATTAGTGCAACTAAATCATTGATGGATCCATTGTCCAGGCTGTTAGCAAAATCAGGCATACTGGTATTGCGTCGGCCATCTGCAATGGATCGATATAAATAGGCATCACTGGCGGTGGCAAGAAGCTGCGAGTTATTCAGCGAGGGGGCTACTAGGCCTTCGCCTTTGCGTCCGTGACACGATGCACATTGATCCTCATAAATGGGTCGACCACGCTCGGGGTCACCTTTGACAGCGCTTATTGCTTCGTCAGCTTGGTCCAGTGAGCGTTGTTCTTTAGTATTTTGGCTGCGGATGAATTCGACCAGTGCTCTCATTTCATGCTCGGCAAAGGGGCCCCCTCGTTCACTACTCCAAGCTGACATGGGTGTGCCGGGCCTACCTTCTGCAATAGCTGCATAGATAAAATCGTCGCTGGCGATGGCAAGAAAATCTGGGTTAAACAGGGCATTGGCATAGTCAGCTTTGTTGCCTTCGCCGTTATCGCCATGACATAAAGCACAATGTTGCGCATACAACTGATCAGCGCTGCGTTTGTCGCTAGAAAGTGGCTCGCTGTTTGATCTATTATTTGATTTGTTTTCTACTCCTGCATTGATGGGTTCGCCCACAATCACTAGTTCTGGCCCTGTAGATCCACCGTTGGCTCCTTCGAAAGAGTTTACTGTGCGTTCCCCATGCCCTGAAATCAAGAATAATATAGCATTACCAGGCTTCCATTCGGGTTGAGCAAACACCTCTTGCAGGAGCGGCACTAAATTGGGTGTCCGCTGACTGGCATTACGATCATCAGCAATCCAAGGCTCCGGTTGCCAAGAGATAGCATTGGATGTCCGTGTCCGGGTAGAGAGATTGCTGAGAGTCTCTTCAATAGGCTTGGCGTTGGGGCTCCGTTCGGCTCGAATCTCCAATGTTGAGTCGCTGGCATTGTTTCTTGCGGCAGTAAACTGTAGATAGGCGGCTTTCATAAGTTGATTTTTAGGCCACTGGATATCTTGAAAGCGCAGACCAACCTCGTGGGGATCGGAATCATATTCAGCCATTAGATCTAGCGTTGAAGTGAATAGGTAGATATATCCACTGGGTTGAACCTCTTCAGCATCATCTGTCGAGATAGTGATGGGACGCCTTAGCGTACGCACACCGACCGATATCTGCACGGCGGTAGTTGACGTAGGACCCAAAGCTCCAATTGCGCGCGCTTGCAGTGAAAATTGACCCGATCGACGGGCGCGCCATTGCGTTTCATAAGGTGGCTCTTTATCACTTGCGATCACCTCCCCATCAACTAAGAATTCGACACCCTGAGTCGTTCTTGCCATACGCTCAGAAAGCTCAGCTTGCAAGCGAATCGGCTCTCCAGCTTTATAGTAGCGGTCTGGATTTGGCTCTACCAATAAGATTTTCGGAGTTAACTTATCAAATCCATGGGCATAGGGTGTGACCTCAAGGTGGGTGCGTAACCATGAGGGTAACGGCTTGTAACCGTGGCCGTGCATCAAGCGGACTAAGTAGGTGGTTTTGTTGATCGGAATATCAGCCGTCATTCTTGGATATTGGAATTGGATATCCGCGCGAAAACCGAGTTTCTCTATCACTCCATGTGAAGAGGTGCCATAGTAGTCCGCATACCAATAAATTTCGCCATTTTTTGGCACCTGTTGATTCGCTGACTCAACCTGTTCCGCCACGATCAAATGTTCGACCATGCGCAGATTGTCGAGCCAATAATCAGTGCTAGTATCGGGAGCCTCTAATTCTGCATTCAAATCAATCGCAGTATATACCTGCCGCACATTGTAGTTGATCACCAGTAAACTGTTGAATATCAAACAGCTAATCAAAACACCGCGTCGTAATCGTGCCGATTCGGTTCTCTGGTAGCCGTAAGCGATGGCGGCCACAACAAAAGGGAATATGGGCAAAAAGTAACGTACGTTGTAAGTCAAGTAATCCCCGAACGGAACCATGCCCAAAACATAGACGCTGGCAAATACTGCCGGCGACCAATCGCGTAATATACGACGAAACGGTAGGTGTCGTGATGGCATAATCCCAAATATATGGTTCTCTTCTTTGGGGGTAAGCTTACTAGGCCGTGAGTCTTTCTTGAATCGAGCCAATAGAAACAGCAAGGTGATGTTTACACAGAGGATAATGCCAATTAAGCAGGCTTCCAATGTTAAGAAAATCTGTTCCATGCTGGGAAAACCCAGTCCACTCGACAGCTCGCTGTATCCGGTGCTGTAGTTGCGCGTGCTGTCAGTGACAAAGTCGAGTGTGGGGTTTTTACCAAGGAGGGCTAGTAGCATCAGCAGGCCCAGTACCGCAAATGTCGATATCATCCAGATCAGCCGTGTCCAACGGTAGGGGGATACTTGAAGAAAATCACGTAAATTTATCAGTACATAGATTGGCACAGCCAAACCTAGGATGGCACCGAATAACTTGGTAGTAATAGCGGCGTAGATGACGAAACCAAGTGCAATAATGGAAAAACGTGGATCGCGGTCAGTTTCGTGCACGATGCGTTCCGTTAAAATGTAAGCCAGTAACACTTGTCCCGCCAGCATAGTGTCAGGGTAGGCAGACCAAAACTGATAGATCATCAACGGGTTGAGAAAGAGTAATAGCAGTTCTATAGTAATCAGCTTTTGGTCAATGCCAAGTCGACGGTTCATTCGCTTAAAGAAAAAGTAGGCGGTGATAACGAAAAATGCGGTACCCAGATAGGAGGCTATTATTAAACCCGCGTTTAGGCCAAAGAGCGCAGCGAAAGGGGCGGCGAGTAGACTGAAGAGCAGTGGGCGGCCATAGGATAGGTTCTCATCGGCAATGACATGAAAGAGGTCAAAGTTGTGTTCAAATAGCGCTTCTACCGCTGAAGCATAGAGGTAGCTGATGCGTACGATCGGCAGATCGATATTGATTAAGGTCACCAGCAATCCCATAAGGAGTAGCCCCAATGTGCAATAAGTGGCTAGCGGTGTTGGTATAGTGGGTTTTGTTGAATGCTGCGATATACTCAATGGTCTACCCTCATGATAAAGCTGATTTTTTGCGGTTGCTATGGCCTTCGAGGTACCGAAACCCCCAAGTCATTAGTAAACTGGTGACGATAAAAATCACCGTCACCACCGTGACTGTTTCAAAGCCACGAAAGGTGATTGACTCAATTTGTTGTGTCTGCCAAGTCACTTCTTGAACTGAAATAGCCATAGCCAGTGATGTGTTATGAAAGTTGTGGATCATTCTTGGACCTAGAGCGGGCATACTGATATGCAGCGCTTGCGGGATCAAAATCGTAAACCAGATACGCCATGGGGGTAGACCTAGTGATTGGCCAGCCTTCTGTTGGGTGTGAGGTAAACTGTGAATACCGGAGCGAACAATCTCAGCGATATGGGCACTATTGGAGAGTGTCAGTGCGGAGATTGCGGCTGCCAGTTGTCCAGGGTATGCCCCAAAGCTGATCCCGAGTTGATCGCGCAGCAATGTCGGTGTTACAAAGAAGAAAAAAAAGATCCAAAACAGGGTTGGGATGTTACGGAACAACTCAACATATAGAGTGGCAATGGCGCGAATCCAGCGGCGTTTCGACAGTCGACCGATCGCTGCCAGAATGCCTAACACTATTGAACCAGCGCTGCTCGACACTGTCAGTAGGGCTGTCAGCAGCAAGCCATCGATAAGCCAGCCAAGGTAGGGCTGCCGAAAGGGAAGACCCCAATCAAATTCATAGCCCATTTCAGTACCTCAAATTTACAGCAGTTGTTAGTGGTTAATGTTGTTAGTTGAAAGCTTATCAGTCTGGTAGGTACATTAATTTCCCTTCACCGTAAGCATCGACAGGTAAACGGGGGCGAGCATTGGTGGCAAGTGGAAATTTTCCTTCAGGGCCGAACCAGCGCTGGTAGATTTTTTCATAAGTTCCGTCCTTCATGGTCTTTTGCAATGCAAAGCTTACGGCATCACGCCATTTGGAATCGTTGGGTAGTACGCCAATACTATAGAGGCCGGGACTATAAATAGGCCCGACAGGCTCATACGCCTTGAGGGCCTCTTTCATAATGCCTGTGAGTATGACATTGTCTTGTGTAATGGCATCAACAGTATCTTGCTTAAGTGCTAAAAGTGCTTCTCCATCTGTGGCGAAGCCCAGCATATGCGGTGATTCATCACCATGGGCTTGAAGCAATTGGGTGCCGGCAATGAACGCATTGCTGCCTTGCTGAACGGCAATCCGTTTGCCGACGAGATCGCCAAGAGTTTTAAATCGCCCTTTTTTTGCATAAAATTGTTTTCCTACCCAGAGATAAGGAGGGAAAGCGAAGTCAATGGCTTCCTCACGGCTTTTCGTTTGGCTCATGCTGGAAATGGCCATATCCAAACGCCCTACGGCGAGCAGTATAATGCGGGTTTTGGCGTTCACCTTGACCAGCTCAATCTCAAGTTCAACCCCATGCGCTTGACTTAACTTTTCAACTACGGCTCTTCCTAAGTCGATGTCGAAACCGGTATGCTTTCCTTGTGAATCGATGTAGTTCATTGGGGGTACAGTATATCCAGAGCCGATGACCACTTTGCCTGCTCGTATTACTTGGTCCAGTTTTGATACATATTTTTCTTCATCTTGTTGAGTGCTTGCGTGGACTATATCAGCGTCTGTACTGATGCTATTACTGTCATCGTGTGAACAGCTAAATAAAAACATCATAGTAGTGATCAAAAAAAGGCGAGCTAGTGTTAACACAGGTTTTCCTATTATGGCTGATGCGCTATTAGAAAATATAAGCAGTTGGTGGCTGATAATCACGACTATCGACTATCTAGAAATTAATGTTTGTAAGTAATTTTATGACGCCAATGTTTATGACACAATTGCGTAGAATAATGTGCGAAAACACAAAATAATCCCGTCAGAATAACACAAAATAACAGCTGTACTATGTATTTTTTTCTGGCTTGTCAGTAGTGCGGGTGCAGATTTTGGCTTGATCTATATGGGGAGGAATGTTAGCCTGAATGAGCAAAAATTAATAGTAATGGGTGAATAATAAAAAGCCATTAGGCTGCTGTTATTCCAAGCTGACACTTTTGAAGGGCTGGCTTATGATTCGATTTAATCAGGTCTCAAAGTGGTATGGTCAAAATCAAGTGCTCACTGATATTGACTTGATCGTACGCAAAGGCACACTTAATATTCTCTGTGGTGAGAGTGGATCAGGAAAAACCACGTTGCTCTCTACCATCAACGGCCTTGAGCCTATTCAAAAAGGCGCTATCTATATTGATGATACTCCGGTAATTACAGGCGCTTCGAACCTACGCGTACTGCGACAACAGGTAGGCGTCGTTTACCAGGGCTACGCTCTATTTCCACATATGACGGTGGAGCGTAATGTGCGTCTTGGTTTGGAAAAAGGTCTGCGACTGAGCAAAAAAGAGGCCATCTTGCGTGCGCATAGCTACCTTGATAAAATGGGTATACTGGAAAAGCGGAGCGCCTATCCCGCTGAGCTTTCTGGTGGTCAGCAACAACGGGTTGCCATCGCGCGTTCGTTGGCAATGCAGCCGAAGGTGCTACTCATGGACGAGCCGGTCTCTGCGCTCGACCGTGACAATTCAGCCGTTGTTGTTGGTATTTTGCGATCGTTGCGTGAGGAAGGTATGACGCTGCTGATCGCTTGCCATAATCTTATTGCTCTTTCAGGCGTGGCGGATGAAATTACTTGTATGTCTGACGGTAGGATCACAGAGCGAGGTTCAGCCGCTGATGGTTTTGGAGGAAGTGACTCTAATATCATGCGCTGGCTATCTTCTGTGAATCAAAGCCCCAATGAATGGTCAGCGCCTTGAAACCGTGTCCGCACAAACCATTCACCAGACAATTATTTACCTAAAACCTTTCACATGAAAAAGTGCTCACCAAAAAAACAAAATAAACCGCAAGGTCGCTGTACACAGCCGGGCTGCGAAAGCTGTCATCTGGTGACAACGGTCTGTTATATGTGTTCTAGTGAGTGCGGATTGCAAATCCATGAACGCGATGGTCAGGTGGTGGGTCTGTTTGGCGACCTGGGCAATCCAATGAACCGTGGCACTCTCTGTCCTAAAGCATTCGGTACCTCGGATCTATTGTCTAAAGATCGCATCAAAACACCTCTGCGTAGAGTGGGGGCACGCGGGGAAGGGCGTTTTGAACCGATTAGCTGGGAAACCGCGTTGCATGAAATCGCACAGCGGCTGGTACATCACAAAAAAACCGAAGGACCACAATCCCTGCTGGTACAATTTGGTGAAAAACCTGACCATGATATGGTTTATCGCTTTGCTAATGCCTATGGCACACCGAATGTGTTAGATCACGACAGCATCTGCGACACCAATCGTCGGCAGGGTTTTATGTTTACCTACGGTAGCAGCCATTTTCGTCCCTTGCCCGACTTGAATCGCCCTATTCAAACCACTCAGGGGGTGCGGGAAAAACATGATTGCCGTTACCTGTTGCTGATTGGAGAGAACCCCATGGAAGCGACGCGGTTTCTCTTTCTACGCAACGGTATCCTAGACGCCCTTCAGGAGGGCATGCACCTGACCGTGGTCGATCCCTTCCGCTCCGCCACTGCTCGCTTGGCTCATGACTGGTTGTCATTGCGTCCTGGATCGGACCTTGCCTTGGTGTTGGCGTTGCTACGTTTTGTGATTGAACATGATCAGCCAGGTTCTGCAGATCAAGCTTATCTTGACCATGATTTTATTCGGGATTGGACCGTCGATTTTGATGCGCTACAGGCTCAGCTGCTGGAAGTGGAGCGATACAGCTTAGATTGGGCGGCAGAACAGACGGGTTTATCGGCGGAGACTATCAAGCGAATCGCTCATGAGTTTGGTTCAACCAAGCCGGCGGCAGCAATGGTGGGAATGAATGGCGTAGGACATCAT
>JBLHJR010000042.1:0-25533 GCA_047619205.1 Candidatus Endobugula sp.
CGCAAGGTAAATTAGTCTTATCTATGGCAACAAATGAAGCTGTAAAAGGTGAGATGTTGCATTATCTAGAAGAAATCCGTAGAGCGGCCTAGCCATAGCTCGTCTTTTTTATGCAACGTTAGGGTCTTCATTCCTTAGTCGAGCCATTCTTTAAGTCATTAGAAGTTTTCAATGGAAATTAAAAATAAAATTTTAGATAAAAAACCCTTGCTGCAAGAACGTGAGCAGGTATTACAGTCATGGCCTACCGGTAGTGAAGTAGACTTTGATGAAGCGATCCGTTATCAGCGAGATATTCCCGAAAGTAAACGTTTCTCATCGGCGCTTGCTAGAGCCGATGAGCAGCATAAAACCTTGCTGCAGCCCCGAGCGGGTGTGGCATTACTAAGCGAGCAAATTACGCTGCTTCAGCACCTACAAGATTCCTGTGATTTATTGCCGACAACTATTGATGCCTACACGCGCTTGAATCGTTATGATGAAGCTGAAGCGGGTATTAAACATTCTCAACAAGCGGGCACTTCTTTACTCAATGGTTTTCCTGCGGTTAACCATGGCGTGCATGCGTGCCGTGAGTTGGTCGAGTCCGTTAATAAGCCCATTGAAGTTCGTCATGGAACTCCAGATGCTAGATTGCTAACCGAAATTACTATGGCGGCTGGTTTTACTAGCAATGAAGGCGGTGGTATTTCTTATAATATTCCTTACTCTAAACGTGTCCCTTTAGAAAAGTCGATTCGGGATTGGCAATACTGTGATCGCATTGTCGGGCTTTATGCGGAAGAGGGAATTATTATTAATCGAGAGCCTTTTGGTCCTCTTACGGGTACCTTGGTGCCGCCCTTTGTTTCTCATTGTGTGGGATTAATCGAAGGTTTACTGGCGTTGGAGCAGGGCGTTAAATGTATCACTCTAGGCTATGGTCAGGCAGGAAACTTAATTCAAGATATCGCGGCTATCCATTCGCTACGTGATTTGGCTCAAGAGTATTTTCAGCAGGCAGGGTTTACAGGTTATCGTTTAAGTACGGTCTTTCATCAGTGGATGGGTGGTTTTCCCGATAATGAATCACAGGCGCATTCGGTGATTGGTTTGGGGGCAACGGCAGCAGCTTTGGCCGGAGCAACAAAAGTCATTGTGAAAACCCCTCACGAAGCTGGAGGTGTACCCACTAAAGAAGCTAACAAGCAAGGTTTAGATGCGACGGCGCAAATTATTAATATGGTTAGCGACCAAAAGATGGTGGACAATCAAGCGCTGAGCCAGGAAATTGATTTGATTAAAGCCGAGGTGCGCGCGATCATGTCTAAGGTGTTTGAGCTGGGTCAAGGCGATATTGCTGTCGGCGCAGTGCAAGCGTTTAAAATGGGTGTTCTAGATATTCCTTTTGCTCCGGCAGATTGTAATGCAGGAATATTAATGCCAGTGAGGGATAATAATGGCGCTGTGCGTATATTAGAGGCGGGGGCAACACCATTGCCTAAAGATGTGATGGATTTTCATCAGCAATGCATTGGTGAACGGGCGCAAACTGAAGGTCGAGAGATATCCTTTCAAATGGTGATCGATGATATTAATGCGATTTCTGAAGGTAAGTTAGTTGGGCGACCGAAAGCAGCCGCGCTACGTGCGTTATGATCCTATAAGCAATAATTGAATGGCAACGACTGATGAAGAGTAATAATATTGAAAATAATTGATGTGCTTTTTGTTGCGGGTCATGCGGCATTCTATTTTGATGATCAGCAAGCCATTAAGCAAGGTGCAAAACAAGACGGTTTTATTTATACAGGAAAAGCCGTGACCGATGGATTTTCGGCAATTCGTCAGCCGGGAGAGTGTGTCTCTATTTTGTTAATATTGGACAATGGGCAAACAGCCAAAGGTGATTGTGTCGCGGTACAATATTCTGGGGCAGCGGGTCGTGATCCATTATTTTCTAGTAAAAGTGTCATTCCTTTTCTTGAACAACATATTAAACCATTATTACTTGATCGTGATGTGAGCTTATTCGTATCAAACTCAAAGTTTTTTGATAAATTAAAAATTCTTAATAGACCATTACATACCGCCATTCGTTACGGTGTTTCTCAAGCGCTATTGGATGCTAGCGCTATTGCGAATCAATGCTTAAAAGCAGAAATTATTTGTAAGGAATATAGCTTGCCTATTATTGCTAAGTCTGTGCCACTCTTTGGTCAGAGTGGTGATGATCGTTATGCAGCGGTAGATAAGATGATACTAAAACAGGTGGATTCTTTACCTCACGCATTAATTAATAATGTGGAGGAAAAGTTAGGTAGCCATGGTGAGAAACTAATTGACTATGTCCAGTGGTTGAGTCAGCGAATTTTAGAGGTCCGCAGTTCGGAGACTTATTTTCCGGACTTACATATTGATGTTTACGGCACTTTAGGGATTATTTTTAAGGATAATTATTTTGATATAGCGCAGTACATTCATCATTTGCAGTCCTTGGCGAAACCATTTCAATTATATATTGAAGGCCCCGTTGATGCGGGTAGTCGAGATGGTCAGGTGGAGGCGCTGAAAAAAATTAAAACGTATTTAGACGTATTGAATTCAAGCGCAAAGATAGTGGCGGATGAATGGTGTAATACTTATGCTGATATTGAGGTTTTTGCTTATGCACATTGCTGCCATATGGTGCAAATTAAAACACCCGATTTAGGTTGTATCCACAATGTGGTGGAAGCAGTTTTATTTTGTCAGAAAAATGGTATTGAAGCTTATCAAGGCGGTACCTGTAATGAAACTGATATCTCTGCACAAACCTGCGTGCATCTTGCTTTGGCGGCGCGGCCTGAGCGCATGCTAATTAAGCCCGGCATGGGTTTTGATGAAGGCATGACTATGGTGAATAATGAAATGCAGCGTAGTGTGGCGCAGTTAGCTCATCGCGAAAAAAAAGCGCGTAAGATTGAAATTGATGATTGGGTGGCTAGTTAATGGGTATGAACGTAAAACCTTTTGATGGTTTGTTGGTGGTGTCTATTGAGCAAGCGGTGGCCGCACCTTTATGTTCATGTCAGCTAGCCGAAGGCGGCGCGAGGGTGATAAAAATCGAGCGTGCTGAAGGTGATTTTGCGCGATATTATGATGCAGCTGTACAAGGTGAATCATCGTATTTTATCTGGGCAAATCACGGCAAAGAATCGCTGACGATGAATTTTAAAGAAGACGTCGATGCGCAACTATTACATCGTCTGTTAGCAACGGCAGATATCTTTATTCAGAACCTGGCGCCGGGCGCTTGTGAGCGAGCGGGCTTTGGTTCGGCGCAACTGCGCCAAAAATACCCCCAGTTAATTACTTGTGACATTAGTGGTTATGGTGATGAAGGTGATTATCGAGATATGAAAGCCTATGATTTTTTAGTGCAATGTGAAAGTGGCTTGGTGGCGATTAATGGTTCTCCCGAAGGCTATGGCCGCATCGGCGTTTCGGTTTGTGATATTGGTGCGGGTATGAATGCCCTAATCGGTATTCAGAATGCCTTGCTCGTGCGCGCGCGTACGGGGGGTGGTTCTGGGGTACAGGTGTCATTGTTTGATACGGCTGCAGATTGGATGCAGGTGCCCTTTCTGCATAGTGAATACGGTGGTAAGGCACCACAGCGGGTGGGTTTACATCATCCGTCGATTGCTCCCTATGGTGGCTACCAAACCGCAGACAATGAAATCTTGGCTATATCTATTCAAAATCAACGCGAGTGGCTGAATTTATGTCGAGAGGTTTTACAGCAAGTGGAATTGGCAACGGATGATCGCTTTAATACCATGAGTCAACGGGTAGCTAATCGAAAACAATTGGATAAGGTGATTGATCAATTGTTTTCGAAAAAGACCCGAGCAGAATTAGAAGTGATATTGAAAAAAGCCGCCATTGCTTATGGTGCGGTTAACTCTGTTGATTCTTTTGCTCGTCACCCGCAATTGCGTCGTAAGGCGGTCACCTTACCCGATGGATCAAACGTTGATATTATTGATTCGCCTATTCGACATTCGGTAATACCCGCAAACCAACAATTTGGTGCGGTACCATCATTGGGGCAGCATGCTGACAGTATACGCAAAGAGTTTGCTGCTATAGAAAGCTAATAATAACGATATTACAGGTGCCCTATGTTGACCTCCCCTATATCCATTGCCACAGTTTCCCCCTTACCTTGCTGGCGCTCCTTATTATTTATTCCTGCGCATAAACTAGATTTTGTTGACTCTGCGGGTAAGCGTGATGCAGATGCGATTATTTTAGATCTTGAAGATAGTGTGCCTGCTGCAGAGAAGCCGGCAGCACGAAAATATTTGGGTGAAAAAATAGCGTTGTTAACAGCGCAATCGCTCGATATTGTTATTCGCATTAATCACGATCTAATTAATGCGGTGGCGGATTTGGATGTTGCTGTTACTGAGCAGACTCAAGCTTTGATGATCCCTAAGGTGATGGGCGCTGATCATATTCGTTTGTTGGATGAAGCGATCTTACACTTAGAGCAACAGCGTGGTTTACTGCCAGGTAAGATTCGTCTGATCGCCTTAATTGAATCCATTGAAGGTTTATGTGCGGTAAATACGATCGCACAATCATCGGCTAGATTGTGCGCTATGGCGTTGGGTACAGAAGATTTGTCACTAGATGGGGGCTTCGATACAGAACCGGAAAACTTTATCTTACCCGCACAGCAACTTATTTATGCTGCAAGATTAGCGAATATTAGGTCTTACGGTTTTCCCGGTAGTATTGCCGATTATTCAGATATAAATAAATTCGCACAGTGGCAAGTAAAAGCAAAGTCTATGGGGTTTAATGGCGCGCTCTGCATTCATCCATCGCAGGTTGAGCCGATTAATCAGGCTTATACTGTTTCTACAGCGTCATTGGCGAATGCGAAAAAAATTGTCGCGGCTTACGAGATGGCGATTAAGAATAAGCAAGGCGTTATTGAAGTTGACGGGAAAATGGTCGATGCGCCGGTTTTTGAACGGGCAAAAAGAATAATCGCCTCGGCGGCGATTTAACACATTCAGTTGACCTCCACTGTCGGGTCAACTTAATGTGTAACTTAGTACTTTGAGAGCGCTTTAACAAAAACTTTCGAATTACGCTGGTAGTTGTAAATGGTTTGTTTTTCTTGGGGTAAAATTTCCAGCGAAGATTCTACAAAACCTTGCTCTAAAAACCAGTGAGCCGTTTGTGTAGTAAGTACAAATAGCTGCGTCATTTTTAGTTTGCTGGCTTGTTTCTCAACATGAGACAGTAGCTTTGCGGCTTTGCCGTGACCTTGGTAATCAGGATGGGTCACCATACACGCAAGTTCGCCAGTATTATCTTGCACAAAGGGATACAGTGCGGCACAGGAAATGATCGTCCCATCAATTTCCATGACAGTAAAATGTCCGATCTCTTGTTCGAGTAATTCTCGCGAACGTCTGACTAAAACACCTTCTACCTCTAAGGGTTCAATCAGTTCTAAAACTCCACCGACGTCGTCAATGCGTGCGCGCCTAATAGTTTCGTAGCTGTCTCTGTGCACCATGGTACCGAAACCATCGCGAGTAAATAATTCTTTAATTAGGCCACCGTCTTCTTTGTAGCTAATAATTTGCGCGCGATTAACGCCTTGGTCACAAGCCTTGTGGCAAGCTTTGAGTGAAAAGTGGCTGTCGGTGGTGTCTTTTTTAAGTAGAAATTTTTCGCACTGCAGTAAGGTGAGTTGTTTTTGTAATGCTCCCTCATCGTTAGAAACACCATTATCTTTGGTGAAGGCGATGAGTTTGTCAGCGCCTAATTCGATGGCAATTTGTGTTGCGATTTCGGTGTAAGTTAAATTGAAAACTTCGCCTGTAACGGAATAACCTAATGGCGAAATCAGCGCGATGGAGCCATTGTAAAGTATCTCGTCAATTCCGTGGGCATCAATTTTTCTGACTTTTCCGGTATGTTGTAAATCAACACCATCAACTATTCCGCAAGGCATAGCGGTGACAAAATTACCACTTCTTACCTGCAGCTCAGCATTATGCATAGGCGAGCTAGGAAGTCCGGTAGATAGAGCCGCTTCAATGGTAAATCGGGTAGAACCAATCGCTTCAATCAAATGTTGGAGGCTGGCGGCATCGGTGATTCTACTGCCATGATGGATGTCGCTGACGATATCATGAGATTTTAACTTCTGATCAATTTGCTGACGTGCGCCATGCACTAAGACAATGCGCACGCCTAAGTTATTAAGTAGGGCAATATCGTGCACGATATTGGCAAAATTGCTGTGATTAATCGCCGCGCCGGGCAGCATCACTACAAAGGTCTTGCCCCTATAAGCTTTAATGTAGGGAGACGTTTGTCTAAAAGAAGAAACGTGATCAGGGCTATCGGTCATGGGGGTTTGTATTCATAGTTATAGGATATAGAGAAATTAAAACATAGAGCTTCTATCTAAGTCTATTAGAAAAACAAGTATTGTAACAGGTGAGCTTACACCTGTACCATTCGGGATGGAGTGAATACGCTATGGTTTAGCTGCCGTTTCTGGGGTAAAGCGACAGTCTAAATATTGTGAGTGACGTGTCGCTTAGGGCTAGCTCCTTAGCGAAAGGAGTCATTAATAGTTTGTAAGGTGGTGTTACCTGGGCAGAGTTCTGCTTTACTGAGAGATTTCAGTGGTTTGTTCGTGGTCTTAATAATGTCATGTAGGTAACAGGGGTCAGTATCGACATAGAGTCGGCCGGGTGAGTACCTCGCCTTTTTTGTCGCGGCTTGTATGGCGTTAATGGAGCCATAGCGATCGTGTACATCCATTGCTTCATTGGCTTTATTTAAGCGAATAACAGAACCGTCATGTAGGGTAATTCTTCTGTGGTCCCTGCAGCGTATTCGGTAGTTATTTCCTCTATCATGGGAACGAAATCGATAGTGCCGGTAACTTCACAGTGTTCGCGTACAAATTCATAACTTTTCTTTGATCTAGCATTGGTGTTAAAAATCAGACGAGGGGAGACCACATCAATAAAGGCAAGGCTACGGTGGGATATGGCTGCTTTGATGAGTGCTTCTAATTGTTGTTTGTCGCCAGAAAAACTGCGTGCAACAAAGGTAGCGCCTAGCTGTAAGACGAGTCTGGCTAAATCAATGGGTTCGTAAAAGCTTTTCATGCCAGCCTATTAACCGATTCAAAATCTGTGGTGGCGGACATCTGGCCCTTGGTTAACCCGTAGCAGCTATTATTGTCTACAATATAGTTCATGTTTAAATTACGACCTACCGCATGAGAAAATTGTCTGCTCCTAAAGATACAGTATCGTCATCGTCAGAGACGCCAATAAAGTTAAATCGCGATTGGCTAAGTTAGCGCTAGTAGTTACTGAAGGCATGCTGCCATGTACGGAATTAAAACCGTGGGGATTGCCTAAAAAATAGGTAGGGGTTTTTGATATGGAGAGCTGGGCTATGACCCGATAAAAAAGGCTTCGATTTTTTTTGCGGATGTGGGGCGGCTTAATAAAAACCCTTGAGCATAGTCGCAACCATAGGTTTTTAGTAGAGCGTATTGCTCCTCTGTTTCAATACCTTCGGCAATAACTTGTAGTTGTAGTTTATGTGCCATGACAATAATGGCCTCGCAGAGGGCTTCTTCGTTGGAGTTAGGTTTGAGATTGTCTATAAATGACTTGTCAATTTTCAAGTAGTCTATCTCCAATTTTTTTAAGTAGGCTAGTGACGAATAGCCAGTGCCAAAATCATCGAGCGCGACTTGTATTCCCGAATTATAGAGCATTAATAATTGATGGGTAACATGCTCTGCTGTATCTAGTAATAAACCTTCAGTGATTTCTATGATAACTGAATCGGCAGGTAAATCGGTAGCTTGTAATTTTTTTTGCCACCTATTCAGTATTTCATTACCTTCTCTGAAGTAGAGTGGCGATGCGTTAATACTGATTTGAATTTTATGTTGGTAGGTGGCTTGCCAATAGTGTATTTGTTGTAATATTTCCAAGAAAAGCCAATCGCCAATGGCATCAATAGTTCCATTCGCTTCGGCAATGGGGATGAAATCGGTTGGATTTACCAAGCCCCTTTCAGGGTGCTGCCAACGTATAAGTGCTTCTGCTTTATGCGCAATTTTTTCTTCAGAATCGCCGATAGAAAAAATTGGTTGATATTCAATATAAAATTGATTTTCCTGCAGCGCAAAGTGTAGGTCTCTACTGAGCTCCATTCGATCAAAGGCTTCTTCTTGCATGGAAGTAGTAAAGTATTGACAGCAATTACGCCCGTTTTCCTTTGCCGCATACATCGCTTGATCGGATTGTTTTAATAAGCTATCGACATCTTGAGCATCGCTAGGGAAAAAGCTAATGCCAATACTAATAGAAGTAAATATTTTGTGGCTGCCAATAACAAAAGGCTCTGCTAATGTCGTTAATATTTTGTTGGATATTTGGGCGATGTTGGGTGCATTCTCATTACAGTTAATGAGCAAGCAAAACTCATCGCCACCTAAGCGAGCTATAGTGTCACCATCACGGGTGACGGTTTTAATTCGTTTTCCTGTTTCTATTAACAGCTTGTCGCCAATATAATGACCAAGAGTATCATTTACTTCTTTAAATTTATCTAAGTCTAAGCATAATACGGCAAAGCTAGTGTTTTTAAAGTTTGCGTTTTTTATGATTTTACTTAAACGGTCATATAACATATGTCGGTTAGGTAGCTTGGTGAGCGGGTCATAATTGGCCTGTTTCCAGATCAGCTCTTCGGCATTTCTGCGTTCTTGAACATCTCTCGATAAGGCTAAAATATAATCTGTCCCGTCAATTTCTACATAACTAACGCTCATTTCAACAGGGAAGGTATGATTATTTTTGCGTCGATGAATACCATCTAATAATGTACTTTTAGTATTTCTGATGGTGGCAATAATTTTATCCCACTCATATTCTTCGGTAATATTGAGGTCAATGTCAAATATTTTAAGCGATAACATTTCTTGATAGCTATAACCTAAGCTCTGGCAGCCCTTGATGTTAGAGTCGAGAATTTGCCCTGATCTTGGATCTATAATAAACATAGTTTCCCGCGATGAATTGATCATCGAACGAAAAAGGTTAGCGGATGTTTCGGTTTTTCTTTGCTCGTTAATATTAATAACTTGTGCGACTAGGCATTTTATACTGTTGTCAGCATTGCGTAAGGCAATCATCGATACTAGCCCTAAAATGACGTGGCCATTTTTATGTAGGTAGCGTTTTTCCATTATTACCGGTTGGTCTGGATGCGCGGCTAGTTCTTCTCGAAGTTTCTGATTATTTTGGTATTCTTCAGGATGGGATATGATGACGTCAGGCTGATAGATTTCATTGCCTGAGTAGCCCAGCATCGTCATCAGTGCTGTATTGACATATTCAAACTCGCCTTTCTCATTGGAGACGACCATGCCTACAGGGGCAGACGCAATGATGGAGGCTAAATCTTCAGGTAGATGCCTTTCTCTGATGGATGGGGATTTCTTCATGTAGTATTTAAAGCTCGTGCGGTTAATTTTTGCTCGCATATCTTAGTGTGAATGCGGGGTTTTGTATATTAAAAACCTTGCTTTATTGATGGGCTAGATGACTTAGGTTGAACTTCGACTATGATTTGATGTGCTCATTCGCCAAGTATCGGAACAAATCCAATTTGAGCTGGTTGTAACATTTGTAAAGGCACCACAATAATCGTACCGATTATACGGCTAAAACCAAAGGTAGCTCCTCGAAAAATTGAAACCATAGCATCCTAGGCGTAAAGTTGAATACGTGCATAAACTTATCTTGGCTCTGATTCAATGTGTCCCACGGGTGATGAGTGTAGCTCTTCTTTTATTGGCTTTGAGATTGTGGGCTGGTTTTCCTTATGTGGCACTTTTTTAAGAGCTTTCCCCCATATACTACCGGGTCAATTGAAAAGAATACACCCCATTTCAGGCGCGCTGTGCATATGTCCCTATACACTCAGTTTCGGCATCCATGCCTCAGATGGCCTGAAACGGAGTGTATTCTTTTCAAGCACCCTGCTAGTACTAAGAGGTAGGGGTTAAATACAGAATTTTTTGATTAAGGCTTGTAGCGTTTTAATCGCCGGTTGGATGTGTGTTAAATCAATATATTCATCAGGTTGATGAGCTTGATCAATCGAACCTGGCCCCATGACGACGACATCCATTCCCATGGATTGTAAAAAAGGTGCTTCAGTGGCGAAGGCGACACTATCGGCTGGTATACCGGTTAATTTTTCTACGGCCCTGATGAGGTCAGAATCCGTGTTCTGCTCAAAGGCTTCGATTCCAGCGAATAGCGATTGGCGTTCAATAATAATGTTATTTTTTTCGGCGATCACTGTCAGTTGTTGATCAATATCGCTACGTAAATCGTCTAAAGACATTCCCGGTAATGTGCGTATATCGAATTCTAATTCGCAGTGGCCGCAAATACGGTTTGGATTGTCACCACCATGAATGCAGCCTAGGTTAAGTGTGGGCACATCAATAACGAAGCCAGCATGTTGATGATCTTGTTGTAGTTGTTGGCGAAATTGCTTGAGGTCGGTAATGACATCGTGCATCACATCTAATGCATTATTGCCCAGTAAGGGGTTGGAAGAATGCCCAGATTTACCTTGTATATGAATAGACTCCATGGCGATGCCTTTGTGCATGCGAATGGGTTGCATGCTGGTGGGCTCACCGACTACGGCATAGCGGGCTTTTGGAATGGGGTGGTTTACCAGCGCTCTAGCACCTGACATAGAGGTTTCTTCGTCAGCGGTGGCAATGATAATAATCGGTTCAGCGAGTGGCTGATGTAAAAAAGGCTGGATAGCGGCAATAACAGTAGGAAAAAATCCCTTCATATCCGTTGCGCCTAAGCCAAAAGCGCGATCGCCCTCTATCTGAAGAGAAAAGGGGTCGTGGGACCAGCGTTTATCATCATAGGGAACGGTGTCGGCATGACCTGAAAACACTAGCCCGCCTTTACTGTGCTCCTTGTCCGTTGAGCCTAAAGTCGCAATTAAATTGGCTTTGTTGGGGTTGTCATCAACTGTTTGAATGTCAATGGCAAAGCCTAAGTCACCAAGCCAGCTTGCTAGTAAGTCAATGACTTTGCGGTTACCCATATCTAGAGATGGGTTGGTGCAGCTCACCGATGGGGTGGCTACCAGTTGTCGAAGCTGTTCACTGAACTGTTTTTCATTAAACGTCATGATGTTTACTTTATACCCGTAGTGTTTGAGACTTCAATCTTCAAAGCTTCCGCTCACGCCACTTACCTAAGTCCTGTCGGCATAGCACGCCCCTTTAGGTCCATAGCAGCGTCGCTTAAGGACGTCTACTGTTGGTGCTAAGAACAGTAGGCCACTCTGAAACCCCGACGAACCCTACGGGTAAGTCAGTTGATTGTTGTGGATTGATAAAGACTGTAGTACGGTTAGTGCTAATTTGCACAGGCCAAAAGCCCTGTGCATGTAAAGCGTTCACGCTGCTTTAGCGGCATCGTAGCTTTATCGAAAAATCATAACAGGAATCCATTGTGGCTGTTGATAAAATAATTGATTTACGTCGTTGTGTGGATGATTTGTTGCTAGAGGGACGGCTAAATCAGCAAGATGCCCATTTGATTACTAGTAAAACCCGTAGTCGCGAGCAGGCGGCCATGCACCCCATTAGTTATATTTCTTCGTTAAAGCTCACTGATCAATTACATTTGCCCGCTGTATTAGATGAACATACCTTATGTCAGTGGGTGAGTGAAAATAGCCAGACGCCACTGTTTACTATCGATCCATTAAAGGTGAATGTGAGTCAGGTGACGGAAATAATGTCGTTTGCGTTTGCGCAACGTCATCAAATACTCTGTGTTGAAGTGAATAACCACGAAGTTATCGTGGCGACAGCGCAGCCCTACTCAAGTGGTTGGGAGGAGCAGCTGGCGCATATTGCCAAAAAGCCGGTTACTAAGGTCTTTGCTAATCCTACGGATATAGCCCGATATACGGTTGAATTTTACGCCCTGTCACGTTCGGTATTTGGCGCTACAGGCATTGCTGGTAAGCGCTCTAGCGCCACTAATTTCGAGCAACTGCTGGAGCTGGGTGATCTAAAAGATCCAGAGGCGAATGATCAGCATGTGGTTAATATTGTAGATTGGTTACTGCAATATGCCTTTGATCAGCGCGCTAGTGATATCCATGTTGAGCCGCGTAGGGAAATTTGTCGATTACGTTTTCGTATTGATGGTATTTTGCATCAAGTTTACGAATTGCCAGTGACCGTTTCTATTGCCGTGGTGTCTCGGTTAAAGATTCTGGGTCGTATGAATGTCGCCGAAAAGCGTAAGCCGCAAGATGGTCGTATTAAGACTAAGCGCACCGATGGCAGTGAAGTGGAGTTACGTCTGTCTACCTTGCCTACTGCGTTTGGTGAGAAGATGGTATTACGTATTTTTGATCCCGATGTATTGCTGAGAAGTTTTAACGAGCTAGGTTTGCTAGGCGACGATCAAGGCCGCTGGAATCAAATGACGAGCAAGCCTCATGGTATTGTTTTGGTAACGGGGCCAACGGGCTCGGGTAAGACGACGACCTTGTATTCATCGTTAAAATTACTCGCCACCGATGAAGTTAATGTCAGTACTATTGAAGATCCCATTGAAATGGTTGAGGAAAGCTTCAATCAGACCCAAGTGCACGCTTCTATCGGTTTAGATTTTGCGGCAGGGATAAGAACATTATTACGTCAAGATCCCGATATTATTATGATTGGTGAAATTCGTGACAATGAAACCGGGCAAATGGCCGTTCAGGCCGCACTTACTGGTCACTTAGTCTTGTCTACTTTACACACCAATGATGCGCCTACCGCGATTACGCGTTTGCTAGACTTAGGTTTGCCGAGCTTTTTAATTCGTTCGACGGTATTGGGTGTGATGGCGCAGCGGTTGGTGCGCACGTTATGCCCACACTGTAAACAAACCAGTAATATTTCTGCAAAGGAATGGAGTGATTTAGTTAAGCCTTGGAAGGCCGCCAAACCAGAAAAAATCTACCAGCCTGTTGGTTGTTTAGAGTGCCGCAACACTGGCTACCTAGGTCGTCAGGGTATTTATGAAGTGATGCCGATGACGGAGTGTTTACGTAAACTTATCGATGATCGTGCCGATATGATTCTATTGCGTAAGCAGGCGATGAAAGAAGGCATGCGTAGTTTACGTTTATCGGGGGCGCAAAAAATTGCCGCAGGTTTAACGACTATCGAAGAGGTGTTAAGGGTTGCTCCGCCTGTGGATTTAGAGGATTAAGAGAAATATGGACACTATGAAAAAATTACGCCAACTATTCGCTAAAAAGTCTGCAAGCCTTAAGCTTGCAGATGATATTCAAGCAGTAAAACAACAATCACCGGAGGCGCTTGAGGTGCTGCTGGCGGAATGCGGGAGTGCGATAGAGCTACGCATAGAAGCATTACAGTACCTACCCTATAGCGTCGCTATGCGACAGGCAGCGATAAGCGTAGCGGCTCCAGTGCAAAAGGCTGCTTGCTTACGCCTAGCGGCATTAGTCGATAGCAAAGCAGTGAGTATTAGTCAGTTAATCGACGATATCGGTGATCCCGAAAGACTATTAGCCATTGCCGAACATTGCAACCAACAAGTATTACAAAATGCGGTGTTAGATACGATACAAAATCAACGCGTACTCGCGGATATCTGCTTGCAATCCACTTCCGCCGCAGTGCGCAAAATCGTAGCAGAGCGTATCGAAGCGGTAGTGCTATTAGATGAACTCCTAGCGGCGCTAAAAAACAAAGACAAAACTGCATACAATATCATTAAAAGCAAGGTTAACCATATAAAGGCCCAGAAAAATGCCGTCACCAAAAGCCAACAGAAAATCGACGCCCTATGTGCCGATATGGAAGAACATAGTCACCATGCTTTCGATAAAGACTATGCGGCACGTCTTACTAGGCTGGCACTACGTTGGGTGGATCTGGAATCTATTGCAGACGTAAATAATCAGCAGCGCTATCAGCAAGCCCAAGTAATCTGCCAACAAAAAGTAGATGTAAAGGATGCTGAAATCCAAGCAAAAAACCAATATCATCATCAAATGTCCACAGTAAATAGTCAGCGTCAATCACTATTGCAACAGCTGTGGTTATACATAAATACCCTTTATGCTTTGCCCGTAATCAAAGCATCAATCAGTCTTCAGATGCTCGAACAACAGCAAGAACTTCAGGCAAAATGGATTGAACTCAGCGCCTATGGGTATATCAGCGCTGATCATTTTCAGCATTACACACAATTATGTGAGCTGGCTGAAAATTTATTTCAGCAATACCAAGAGCGGGGTACCTTAAGTGACTGCCATGCTCGCCTAGAAGCGCAATTAATAGAAACGCCATCAAACAGTACATCAACAAACAGTACATCAACAAACAGTACATCAACGGTGCAAACTTCTACACAAGATATCGACTATCTGCGTCTGTTACTGAGACCCATCGATGGGCTGAGCGCATTTTTGCCCGGAGAACAATTGGCGGCATATAGGGTAACGTTACAGGCTATAGATAAAAAAAATGAACAGCAACAGCAGTATGAGCAAAAACAATGGCGTTCCATGAGTCGCCTTATTCGTCAAGGTCATATAGCAATAGCGCAAGGGCAACTTAAAAAAGCCTTCGGTATTCATCATGCGATTGAAGAAAAGTTGGCTGCTGGATTAACGCTCCCACCTGGTATCCTTCAGCAGCAAAAAAGCTTAAGCGAGGCGGTTCAAAAATTACTTGATTGGCAAGACTACGCTGTGCTTCCAAAGCAGCAAGAACTCATCAATGCTATGAAAAAACTCATTGATGTCAGCATGTCTCCAGAAGTCTTGGCAGGGAAAATAAAAACTCTACAACATGACTGGAAGCAACTCAAACAAAGAGGCGGTGACAGTAAGCAAGAGTTATGGGAGCAATTTAGTCAAGCGGCGGATGAAGCTTATATACCTTGCAAGCAATATTTTCAACAGCTCTCAATAGAACGCCAACAAGATATAGCGAAGCAAGAAAGTTTAGTACAGCAGCTTGAAGACTACTACCAACAACATGACTGGGGAAACACGAATTGGAAGCAGGTAGAGCAAGTGCTACGCATCGCCAAAAAAGAACTGCATCAATATATGCCCAACACGCGTAGTGGAAAAAAAAGTACAAGCCCATCGGTATTCTCTAACTTCAACAATATTACACAGCTGATTCAAGAAAAATTAGACACAGAATGGGCGAGTAATAAAACCGCTAAGCTTCAGCTGATACAGCAAGCTGAAAAATTAGTGTTAGACAGTGATATAGACAACGCCGTGAAACAAGCTAAACAACTGCAGGCACAGTGGAAAATGATCGCGAGATGTCACTATAGAGAGAACGAAAAGCTATGGCGAGATTTTCATCAACATTGCCAGCAGATCTTTAAGAACAAAGCCCAGCGAGAGGCGGATGATCAAAATGCCTGTCAGCTTAAGCTGAGCAACGCAAGTGCAGACATAGAAAAAATGACAGACTTTCTAGACTTAGCGGGCGAAGAGTTACTTGCGAAGCGTGATGCTTTTTTGCATCATAGCCAAGAATGTGAACAGATAATAGCAGAATTGCCTAAGCATATGCGGCATGATATCGATAGGATGGTAAAGCAAAAAAATCAACAGTTTGAGAAAAAAATCAGTCAAACACGTAGTTTATTAGAACAGAGTTTTTGGCAATATATGTTTGCCATTACCGAAAAAATTAATGCGTATCAACAGGCGCTTTCGGCATCGGCACCTACGGCGGATACATTACTACAAGCGCTCATGCTGGACGTAGACCAGCAAAGTTATTGGGTCAAAGGCGGGCTAGCCGCTATAAAAGATAAAATAGCTCAGTTAAGCACTCCCTCCACTAGCGACTCGGTAAGTAGGCATAAAGCGTTAACGCTACTGTGTATTCGTGCAGAAATATTGGCAGATAAAGTCTCACCCAAAGAGGATAAAGAACAGCGTATGGAATACCAAGTCAATCGATTACAACAAGGGTTGAGTGGCAGTTTATCAGTAAGCGATACACCCGTAACACTAGCATTAGCTTGGGTGGCAGTTGAAGCGGTAGATGAAGCCAGTTATCAGCACTTATCTAAGCGTTTCCAGCACTGCTGGCAGCTATTACCTGTTAAGGAGCCTCTCTAATTAAGTCTAGGTCAGAATTTCGGTGAGGTGAAATGACCAACTTTAAGGCGAAGATTGAAGCTAATAGTGAGCTATTGACGAAATTTTCAACGCGAAAGCCGGTCATTTTAACCCGCGAAAAATTATCCATGACTTGATCAGCGGCTCTTTAACTCAGCATAAAAATAAGAGGCGATCTATTAGATGTTAGAACTTAGTTTGTATGAAATCCGTGTCCTAGGGGCATTAATGGAAAAAGCCGTGACTACACCGGACCAATATCCATTATCATTAAATGCCCTAAGCAATGCCTGCAATCAAAAAAGTAATCGCGAACCTGTAATGGCGTTAGAAGAGGCTCAGGTTCAGGATGTAGTCGATGGGCTAAAGCATAAAAAATTAGTCGGCGAAGCCCGGTTCGGTGGACGCACAGCAAAATTTAAACATCGTTTTTGTAATACCGAATTTAGTGAAATACATCTAAACCCCCAAGAGTTCAGTATTATATGTGTGTTATTTTTACGTGGTCCACAAACGCCAGGTGAGCTACGTACACGCACGAATCGTCTCTATTCATTTACCGATGTTCAGGCTGTAGATGCCAGCTTGGAAGATCTACTCACGCGCAAAGATGGTCCTTTTGTCATCAAGCTAGAGCGAGAATCGGGTAAGCGAGATGCGCGATACGCACATCTATTTTCTGGTCCAGTCGATACCGATACTACACCAAGTGGAAGTGCTGATACGGATGAGCGGCAAGTCCTTGATGCTAGCGATCAAGAAAACCGTATTGTTGCGCTAGAGCGAGAAGTTGCCTCACTGCGCGAGGAGCTTTTAGCACTAAAGCTAGTCTTTGATTTATAGTGGGAAATGCAAATTGTCAATAATCAGTGAGTGCTTGTCCCTGCAATTTTTGATTAAGCCATTCATGGTCAAGCGTCAAGTATCAGACGTCTCGCTTCCAATTATGCAGATAGCGTCCACTACCAATAAGTCTTACAATAAGTCTACTGATTTATTTGCCGTTAACGCCTTATGACTTTTTTGTCCTGTATATTTACTCATCATCTTCCTGAAAGCTTGTTTGAAGAAGGTGAGAGTGTGAGTACTCGCTTATTGTCTAGCCTAGATGAATTGGCATCAAAAAAGTTACACTCTATTCTCGAGTCTTCCCCAGAACTTGCTTTGCAGTTAGTTCGCGCACTAGTGGGGAGTCAATATGTCCTCGAAAGTTGTTGTCGCAATCCCAATTTATTATTTCATTGGCTGCTGGTCGATACTCCTTACACCCCCTTATCAGCCGAGCGCATTGTGAAGATGGTGGAGTTGTCTTGCGCTGACTGTGCAACGGTAACAGAATTAGATACCGCATTGCGTTTGCTGCGCCGTCGCTTAATGGTGGCGATTGTGTGGCGGGATTTAAATCGCCTGTCTGATTTTGCAGAAGTATGCGAATCAATGACGGCGATGGCAGAGGCTTGCATTCAGCAGGCTGTGGATTTTCACTATAGCGAGCTATCCATTAAACATGGAGTGCCGCTGGGTCGGGAGTCGAAAGGAGCACAGCAGTTACTCGTATTGGGGATGGGGAAGCTGGGTGGTAGTGAGTTAAATCTCTCTTCTGATATTGATTTGATCTTTGCTTTTCCTGAGTCTGGAGAGACGGACCATCCTTCACGGCCATTGGATAATCAATCTTTTTTCACCCGTTTGGGGCAGCGACTCATTAAAAGCCTACATGAGCCGACAGTGGATGGTTTTGTGTTTCGTGTGGATATGCGTTTACGACCTTATGGGCAAAGTGGTGATTTGGTCAGTAGTTTTGCGGCACTGGAAAACTACTATGCCACTCAGGGGCGTGATTGGGAGCGTTTTGCGGGAATTAAAGCGCGGGTAGTTGCGTGTTCAAACCTTGCAGATAAACAGGCAGATAAGCAGCAGTCATTGATCAGCCAGCCGTTGGTTGCGGAAGAATTGCAGGCTATTTTACGGCCATTTATTTATCGTCGTTATACGGATTTTTCCGTTATCGAATCCTTACGCAAGCTAAAGGCCATGATCGTGCAGGAGGTGCGGCGCAAGGGTATGGAAGCCAATGTGAAGTTGGGTGCAGGGGGTATCCGCGAGCTGGAATTTATCGCTCAGTCATTTCAATTGGTGCGTGGGGGGAGAGATAGGCAGCTGCAAGAACGTCATTGGTTGCGGGTAATGGAGCAGCTCGATACGGTATTGGATGAAGGGGTTGTCGATACGTTGCGCGAAGCTTATATTTTTTTGCGCAATACCGAGCATGCTATTCAGGCTTATCAAGATCAGCAAACCCAGCAGCTACCTATAGATACAAAGGTTCAGCAGATATTGGCGTGGTCCATGGGCTTTGCTACGTGGCCTGCCTTTGTCGAGCGTTTAGAGGCTTATCGTGCAGATGTTAGCGCGCAGTTTCAGCTAGTGATTACCGAGCCAAAAAAAAAGTCAGTTCAGCAAATTATCGATGATGAATGGTTATCGCTTTGGCATAGTTGCGCACCAGATCAAATGGGTAGCCAAGAGAGTAGAGTAGAGAGTAACAGCGAATTTATTGCGCTATTGAATGCGCAGGGTTGCCAGCAGTCAGAGGCGATTATTCAGCAGTTGTGTAAGCTACACAATAGTTGGAGCATTAAACAATTGTCGGCAACCGCTGCCAAGTCACTGGACCGTTTAGTGCCACAATTATTATCCACCGCTATCCTCTTAGAACAACCAGATAATACCCTGTTAAGGTTATTAGTCTGGCTGGAAAAAATCGTCGGGCGTAGTAGTTATATTACGCTATTGTTAGAAAATCCGACCGCATTGCGACATCTGGCGATGTTGTTTCAGGGGAGCTTATGGATCGCTGAACTGTTAGCGCAGATGCCCTCGTTATTAGATGAGTTGCTGGATACGGATAGCCTTTATACCTTACCGACAAAAGCAGAGTTGCAAGGTGAGTTACGTCAGCATTTATTACGCATTGAGACCGGTGATGTCGAATCTATTATGGAAGCTTTACGTTACTTTAAGTTAGCTCATAGCTTGCGGGTGGCGGCTAGTGAGTTAGCGGGTAGCTTACCGTTGATGAGTGTCAGTGATTATTTAACCTGGATCGCTGAAGTGGTGTTGGAAGAAGTGTTGGCTTTAGCATGGCAGCAATTAACGCTTAAACATGGTGCTCCTTGCGGTATTAACAACGATGGCGGAGCGATTTTGCAAGATCTGTATTCTGGTGCTTCAGGGTTTGTGATTGTGGCCTATGGAAAACTGGGGGGTATAGAGCTGAGCTATAGTTCTGATCTAGACTTAGTCTTTATTTATAAAGCCGACGCCCAGGCGATGACCGACGGTGACAAGCCGATTGATAGTCAAACTTTTTATACACGTTTGGGCCAAAAAATCATTCACACCTTAAATACTCGTGCTTTATCTGGTCCTTTATACGCAGTGGATATGCGTTTGCGTCCATCAGGTAATTCGGGGCTGTTAGCAACCTCGATACAGGCATTTTCTCGATATCAGCTAAACGATGCCTGGACATGGGAGCACCAAGCCTTGGTGAGGGCTCGACCCATTACGGGTGATGCCAATTTAATGGAAGAGGTCAATCAGTTGCGGTGTGAGGTGCTTGTGCAGAAGCGCTCAGCTGAGTCACTCAAGGGTGAGGTGAATGACATGCGTCAAAAAATGCGTGAGCACCTAGGCTCTGTAAAAAATAGGGGTTCTGCGAGTAATAGGGGCTCTGAAAATAGCGCGCAGGCGGGAAAATCTAAAAATAGCGATAAAACAGCACTATTTCACCTTAAGCAAGATTCTGGTGGTATCGTCGATATTGAATTTATGGTTCAATACGCTGTTTTGGCTTGGGCACATCAGCAGCCTGATGTTGCAGAGTACACAGATAATATCCGTATACTCCAATGTTTGCAGGTAGGCTTACACGAATGTTCGCCAAAAAATATGCTAGTGAGTACTGATCAAGCGCAATTATTGATAGAGATTTATAAGTCCTACCGTGAAGTAGGGCACCGTTTGGCACTACAAAAACAGTCATCGTTAATATCAAATGATCAGTTCGTAGCGTATCAACTGCCGCAAAAAAGGCAGCAGGTACAGCAATTATGGCAGCAGTTATTGAGTCTTGGCTCTTGAGTTTAGGGAATGATCGCTGCTAATTTTTATGGGTTAACTATAGTTTCGGGAAGAGTTTCGGGAAGAGTTTCGGGAAGAGTTTCGGAATTAATTCCAGTGATAGTTTCAGCAATAGTTTAAGGAGATGAGTTATGTCATTTGCCGATCGTGATGGCGTTATTTGGTTAGATGGTGAAATGGTGGACTGGCGTGAGGCTAAAGTCCATGTGTTAACCCATACACTGCATTATGGCATGGGTGTTTTTGAGGGCGTACGTGCCTATGAAACGGATCAGGGGCCTGCTATTTTTCGTTTGCAGGAGCACACGGATCGCTTATTTAATTCAGCCAAAATTCTTGATATGAAAATCCCTTTTTCTAAAGAACAGCTAAATGAAGCGCAAATTCAATCGGTTAAGCAGAACAACTTAAGTAGCGCCTATATTCGTCCGATGTGTTTTTATGGGGCGGAAGGCATGGGTTTACGAGCGGATAATCTACAAACTCATGCGATGGTTGCTGCATGGTCTTGGGGTGCTTATCTGGGCGAGGATGGCATTAATAAGGGGATACGTATTAAGACCTCATCGTTCACTCGTCATCATGTCAATATCACCATGTGTAAGGCTAAAGCCAATGGCAACTATATGAATTCAATGATGGCTTTACAAGAAGCTTTGCGCGATGGTTATGATGAGGCAATGCTCTTAGATGTCGATGGCTTTGTTGCCGAAGGCAGTGGCGAAAATATCTTTTTGGTGCGTAAGGGCACTATTTTCACGCCAGATCTTACCTCCGCTTTAGATGGTATTACGCGTAATACCATTTTTGTATTAGCAAAAGAATGCGGTTATGACATCGTTGAAAAGCGTATTACTCGTGACGAAGTGTACATCGCTGATGAAGTTTTCTTTACGGGTAGTGCCGCAGAAGTTACACCCATTCGTGAAGTGGATAATCGCACCATTGGCAATGGTGGTCGTGGTCCTATTACTGAAAAATTGCAAAGCTTATATTTTGATGTGGTTCACGGTCGTAATGAAGCCCATAAAGACTGGTTAACGCTTTGTTAGTGAAGACTGGAAAATTAAGAGAAGAGCCAGCCCTAGCATTTAGAGAGTTCAGAGAAATAAAATGACATACTCCTACATTGATCAACTTGATGAGCATATTGATGTGATGAATATGGCTCGTGAGTTAGCGCCAATAGTTGAGAAAGTAGGTCTGCAGTGGATTTCGGCATTAAATAATGGCGGGAAAATATTACTGATGGGCAATGGCGGTAGCGCGGCAGATGCTCAGCACATTGCTGCTGAGTTAGTGGGCCGTTATCTGTGTGAACGTAAGGGGCTGCCCGCCATCGCTCTAACCACAGACACGTCTATTTTGACTGCCGTTGGCAATGATTACGGCTATGATGCGATATTTTCTCGTCAAGTAGAAGCGTTAGCGCAGTCTCAAGACGTAGTGGTGGGTTATTCGACTAGTGGCAATAGCACTAATGTGTGTAAGGCGATGCAAGCGGCGACGGATATAGGGTGTTATACGGTGGCGTTAACGGGTGAGGGTGGCGGTCAGCTAGGGACCTTGGTTGATAGCTGTATTCGTGTGCCATCGTCTTCTACTCCTCGTATTCAAGAAGTTCATGCATTTATAGGGCATATGTTGTGCGCCTTAGTGGATGCTACTTTTGCACCCAGTCCCGCGTAGTATTGATCATGAAAGTAGCTTTTCTTGATCGCGATGGCATCATCAATAAAGATCTCGGTTATACCTATAAAATAGCAGATTTTGAATTTACTGAGACTTGTGTGGAGGCATTAAAGCTTTTACAAGAAAACGGTTTTGTTATCATTATTGTGACCAATCAGTCGGGTATTGGCCGAGGGTATTATACACAACAAGATTACCAGTCATTAACGCAATACTATATAAAAGAGCTGCTTGATGTCGGCGTTACGGTGACCGATGTTTTTCATTGTCCTCATGCGCCAGAAAATGCTTGTGAATGTCGGAAGCCAAAAGCGGGATTGTTTTTGCAGGCTGCCAAAAAGTATGCGATTGATTTTGGCAGCGCTATTATGGTCGGTGATAAGTTATCTGATATGGAAGCAGCAAAAGCGGCTGGTATTCAAGCCTGTTATTTGGTCGATGATCAGCTGGCGGGTGAACAGAAAAGTACAGCAACAAACAGTTATCCTATTTTTGATGATTTACTTCAATGTGTTAAAAAGGTAATAGCGTAGGTGAGAGTGTGATATGAAAATATTAGTGACCGGGGCAGCGGGCTTTATAGGTTCTCATGTTTGTTTGGCTTTGTTATGTCGTGGTGAAAATGTAGTGGGCATTGACAACCTTAACGATTATTACGATGTTAGTTTAAAAGAAGCACGTTTACAGTTAGTCGAAGATGGTCAAGGGCAAGGCACTTTTGCGTTTCAAACAATGGATATTGCCGATCGTGTCTCGATTGATCAATTATTTTTAGATCAAAAATTTGATAAGGTAGTGCACTTAGCGGCACAAGCGGGGGTGCGTTATTCCATTGAGGCGCCGCGTGAATATATTGATAGTAATATTATGGGCTTTACCAATATATTAGAGGGTTGCCGCCATCATAATATTCAGCATTTAGTTTATGCCTCATCGAGTTCTGTTTATGGGGCTAATGAGTCGGTGCCTTTCTCGGTAAAAGATAATGTAGATCACCCCGTTTCATTATATGCGGCCACTAAAAAAGCCAATGAATTGATGGCGCACACCTATAGTCACCTTTACGGATTTCCTACTACGGGCTTACGTTTCTTTACCGTTTATGGTCCATGGGGACGTCCAGACATGTCCCCATTCTTATTCGCTGATGCCATTGTTAATGGTAAGCCACTCAAAGTCTTTAACTACGGTAATCATCAGCGAGACTTTACTTATATTGATGATATTGTGGAAGGTGTAGTTCGGGTCTTAGATATAAATGCCACCGCTAATAAAGCATGGTCGGGAATGAACCCAGATGCCAGCAGTAGCAAGGCACCCTGGAAAGTTTATAATATTGGCTGCAGTAACCCGGTGAGCTTGTTGGATTATATAACGACTTTAGAAAATGCATTCGGAAAAACTACCGAAAAAGAATTGTTGCCATTACAGCCAGGAGATGTACCCGATACGTTCGCGGATGTGCAGGCACTGGTTGATGATGTAGGCTACCAGCCTTCCACTGGCTTACAGGAAGGAGTGCAAAAATTTGCTGCTTGGTATAAAGATTACTATAAAATATAAAAATAGAGCATAAGAATAGAGTGCAAGGTAAAAGTGTAGTGACTGTTAATAAAATGAAGAAATCTATTATCGATTATGCACTAATAGAAAGTGCGCAAGTTCAATCTACACCCTACCCCTTTTTTGGGGTTGAGGATGCCTTTAATCCGGATGCTCGGCAAGCACTATTGGCTGATTTTCCACTGATTGATAATGGGGGTAGTTTACCTCTAGCAAGTGTTGCGGTGAAGGGGGCGTTGGCGCGTTTAGTGGATGAAATTAAGGGCGACCAATTCCGGGCGTTGATGTCGAAAAAGTTTGCGGTTAATCTAATAGGTAAACCCATTATCATTACTGCCCGTGGGTTTTCTCGTCAAAAAGACGGTCAAAACCATACGGATTCCAAAACAAAACTAATCACTATTTTATTCTATGTGAATGATGGTTGGGATAGTCCAGACGGTCGGTTGCGAATGTTAAATTCAAATAATATTGATGATTATGCAGAGGAGTTTTCTTCCTCTATTGGTCAAATGATTGCTTTTAAAGTAACGGATAATTGTTGGCATGGTTATCATGCTTATGAAGGTCAAAGGCAGTCATTGCAGGTTAATTATTTGGTGTCAGAAAAATATACTAGTCACCATGTTTATCGCCATAAAATCAGCGCATTTTTCAAAAAGCTAGTTAAGCCTAGTGTTGTAAAAAAATAATATGCGCGTATTGATTATTAAATTAACCTCTATGGGCGATTTGATGCACGCATTTCCCGCATTAACTGATGCTCAGCAACGAATTCCTGGGATTAGTTTTGATTGGGTGGTTGATGAAAGTTTTGCTGAGGTGCCCCAATGGCACCCTGCCGTGCATAATGTCATTACTACTGCGCATCGGCGTTGGAAAAAAAACCTTGTCCGTAGTTGGCGAGAAGGCGAATTTAACGATTTTTATCAACAGTTAAATCACGATGATTATGATCTTGTGATCGATCTTCAAAGTAACTTGAAAAGCGCATTCGTTTCGTGGCTGCGTCGTGGTCCTATACACGGTTATGATAAACATACATGCCGTGAGAAACCAGCGCACTGGACCTATGCTAAGCAGTATTCTATCCCTTTACGTCAGCATGCGATTGAGCGGCAACGCGCTTTATTTGCTCAAATATTCGATTATGATTGCCCTGAAACCCCATCGGATTATGGTGTTGATTTAAGCCAATATGCACTACCTACTTATTCGCAAGCTAAGCTCTCGCTGCCTGAGAAGTATGTAGTTTTGGTTCATAATGCTAGTTGGCCGACAAAGTTGTGGCCTGTTGAGAGCTGGCAGGCCTTAATTGAGAAAGTCTCAGCCCTAGGTTATTCAATATTGTTGCCCTGTGGTAGTGAAGCAGAATATACGCGAGCGCAATCTATCGTACAACACTCGCCAATGGCAATTGCATTAGAGAAAATGGGTTTGCAGGGTATGGCAGCTATAATGTCTCATGCCCAAGCGGCGGTATGTAGTGATACTGGTTTAGCGCATATGGCTGCGGTAGCATCTACTCCAGCTATTACACTCTATGCGGTTACAGATACAGTATTGATTGGTACGTTAGGAAAAAATCAGCAACATATTATTGCACGCGATGGTCAGGCTGACGCTTGCATGGGTGACATTTCAGTTGATACTGTTTGGAAAAAACTACAAGACCTATTATAGCGGTAATAAAAAATAAATATCGAGACAGAATTATGACAAAACCATTTCCTGATTTTCATAACGCTCAAGTAGCGGTGATTGGCGATATTATGTTAGATCGTTATTTTTATGGTGATGTAACACGAATATCTCCAGAAGCTCCCGTTCCCATTGTGAATATAAAACGTGAAGAAC
>JBLHJR010000043.1:0-25273 GCA_047619205.1 Candidatus Endobugula sp.
ATGAGAAAAATGCTAACAACATTGACTGAAGGTGATCACTTAGAGTAAAAAGAAGACTCATGATGCATAGGAAGGAAAAGCGATCAGTTTCAATCGCAGAGAGTGATCATTTTGAGCGGAATACGCATTAGCTTCCAACAACAGGTTAGGGACAGACATTCTTTAGTTCAAAATGATGTTATTTAGTCTCCAGAAGTACTGGCACAACAAAAAATACTGTATTAACATACAGCCTACGTAGCGTTACATAAAACGTAAATTTGATTAAGCAAGGTAATAGGCATGAAGTCACCATTACAGGGATTGCTGCAGCCGTTAAAGAGCTCAATGCAGGAGTATGTCAAATGAGCACGACACCTTACTCCCTCTACTAATACTCTTAGTTTACAACGGAGTTTTTACTCTATAGCGCAGTTATTCGGCGTGCAGCGTACCGCTATGACTAAGCACTTAAAAATATTTTCGATAGCGGTGAATTGCTTGAAACCATGGTATGTTCCATTTTGGAACATACCATTGAACATGGCGCTTTAGCGGGGAAAACCCAAACCCAACAGGTGAAATAGTAGAATCTTGGCGACGGCGCTGATTAAGGAATACATCATCACATTCACCTGCTGTGTGAGTAGCTAAAAGGAATATTAAACGAAGCACTCACGCAAAAGTAAAGGAGATACACCATGACCACACAAAATATAGAAATCTATCAAACTGCCGATGGGAACACTGGCGTTAAAGTGCGCTTTGAAGGGGAAACCCTATGGCTTACGCAATCTCAAATGGCCGAGCTGTTTGATGTGCAAGTGCAAAATATCACTATGCATATCAAAAATATCTATAAAGAACAAGAGCTGATGGAAGGAGCAACCTGTAAGGAATTCTTACAAGTTCAAACGGAAGGTAAGCGAGCCGTTGAAAGAAGCCGAAAACATTATAGTTTAGACATGGTGATTTCGGTCGGATACCGGGTACATTCAAGCAGAGCTACCCAATTTCGTATTTGGGCTACTCAGCGCTTACAAGAATATCTAACGCAAGGCTATGTAATCGATCAACAACGCTTTGACCTTAATTCTTCAGAGCTACAGCAAGCCCTGCAGCTCATACAAAAAGCCGCACAGTCCCCCGAATTATCAAGCGATGCCAGTCGTGGATTAGTCGAAATTGTTAGCCGCTACACCCAAACCTTTTTATGGCTACAACGCTACGACGAAGGATTGCTCAACGAACCCGCAGGACAAACAGGTGGCAATCTACCGAGCGATCAACAAGCCAGTGAAGCATTAGCGCAACTCAAACAAAACTTGATAGCGCGCGGAGAAGCCACCGAATTATTTGCCAAGCCCAGAGGTGACGGCCTAAGCGCATTACTGGGCAATCTTAATCAAAGCGTATTTGGCGAAGCCGCCTACCCAACAATAGAAAGTAAAGCGGCACATCTATTATATTTTATGTACAGGATGTACGGTATGCAGCGGGCGCAGGGATGCGCATGAGCTGCCATGTTAAAAACCACCCCTTTACCGATGGCAATAAACGCAGCGGCGCGTTTTTGTTTGTGGATTTTTTACATCGTAACCACCGCTTATATAACCCGCAAGGTCACCCCTGTATCAACGATACCGGCCTCGCCGCCTTAACCTTATTAGTGGCCGAATCCAAACCCGACCAAAAAGAAACCCTAATTCGCCTGATTATGAATATGCTGGCACAAGAGACGACACAATGACCACAGCGGAAAAACTCATTACCGATAACTTAACCATCTGGTCATCTGCTGATTGTGATGTGGACATGCATACTATTTTTGGCGCAGCTAGGCGGTATTTTAGCGCCTTAAAACTAAAGGCCGAGGCTTTGAAGCTAGATACAGGGGAGATTCAGCGACGAGTTTGTGGCGCAAAATGAGGGAGATAGCCCTTTTCAGCTCTGCTTATGAAACTACTTACCGACGCCTTAGTACACGAATTAACAGACAAAAGCGCGACATGAATAATGGTCTATTTATACACAACATAAGGAGATGATCTGATGAATATCAATGGTGTCCATAATATACCTATAAGGATGATCCAAGCTGCAGAGGGTCGTGTAATGGAGCTGCGCCAAATAGAGCCTGAGCGCTTAACGCATATGCTTACCGAGGATGATATCTCATGAACAAAGACAAGACGCAAAAACCGTCTGTGCTGATCCGCTCTTCCGCTGCTGAGTATCTAACCTTTGTGGCGGCAGCAGGAGAAACGGAAACCAGCGTGGAAATGCGCTACGAGGATGAAAACCTCTGGCTAACCCAGAAGATGATGGCAACAATCTACAGTGTATCTGTGCCAGCAATCAATCAGCACTTGAAGCGTATCTTTGCTGATAACGAACTAGAAGAAACGGCAGTTATTAAGCCCTACTTAATAACTGCCGCAGACGGCAAGCACTATCAGGTTAAACACTACAGCTTGCAGGCCATTATTGCTGTTGGTTTCAAGGTTGAAAACGAACGTTCAGTGCCGAACGTTTTGCGGGACAGGCACTCGACTCAGAGGGTCATACCCCTTTCAGTTGATAAGCAGGACCTGAGAAAAATCGTATTTAATAGCACCACTGAGATATAAAAGGAAATGACTTATGGATAAGCAATTACACGATTTACAGCAAAACTTAGAAGCCGCCGTACAACGCGCCGATACCGATGGTATAGAGTTTTAGTTTGCTCGCGACCTACAAACGCACTTAGGCTATGCACGTTGGGAGAATTTTCAGACCGCCATTAACCGGGCCATAGAATCCTGTGAGAGTAGTGTCCATGGAGCTTCAGATCATTTTCGTGGCGTCACGAAAATGGTCAAATTAGGCAGTGGTTCTCAGCGTGACATCGATGATTTTATGCTCACCCGCTACGCCTGTTAACAACTCTGCAGGACAGGTAATCATTTTCTATTTAACGCTCAATATCACTAACATGAATTTTATCGCTAGACTCGCGAACGCGAATGCTGGAACTAAGTTATAACCGATGAATACTTTAAAAAAATATATTAAAGCCGAAACGTTTCACTCCACCACTATTAACGTTAAAAGCCCACTTACGTGGGCATAACTTGGAGGATGAAATAATGGGAACATAAACCGGCAGTTAAGCCATATAACGCTTGAGCATCGAAACACTTTGCACTTTCTGCAGCTCACTGCATTCTAATGTTAACTGCTAATCTATTTAACCATTCACTTTTCAGAGGCGTAATGTGACATCAACAACGCCTCTTTCTTTTTTGACATTGTTGTGAAGAACATGCACACTTTTAGTGCAGCTCTTCACACAATGAGCTAATACTGCTTAAGCTGTAAGGTGAATTTTTACTTAGGCAAAATAACGGCATCGATCACATGAATTACACCATTACTTGCTTTTATATCGGTTGTAACAACTTGTGCACCGTCTACATAGACTTTACCCTCTTTAACTTCAATGCTGACGGCCTGACCTTGTACCGTTTCTGCACTGGTTAACTTAACTACATCTGCTGCCATTACTTTACCTGCAACTACGTGGTAAGTAAGTACATTTGCTAGCGCTGCTTTATCAGCCAATAAAGCGTTTAATGTTTCTGTTGGCACTTTTGCAAAAGCAGCATCTGTTGGAGCGAAGACTGTAAATGGCCCTTCTCCTTTTAGTGTTTCAACTAAACCTGCTGCTTTCACTGCAGTCACTAGCGTATTGAAATCACCTGCTGCTACCGCAGTATCAACGATATCTTTTTTCATACCGTGATGATCTGCCGCAGCAAACATAGATAATGCTAAAGTAAATAAACCAACGGTCATTGCCTGTGTAATGTTATACATATTTTAATAGCCTTATATAATTTATATGATATTGATGAATCTCATTCAGCAGTAATTTGTTCTTGACTGAATGATTCCATGGTTTGTACGCTTGCTTTGTAAGATTAGATCTAAAAAGTTTTAATAAATTTGAAATTAATAAAAAAATAAAAAACTATTAACCAATCCCGTTTTTTCTGAAGGGTTAATAGCGCTAGATTCAATGCATTGCGTCAGTTGACGGCGGGGTTTTTTATTTGGTTTTTTTGGCTGGCTATCCATTCGGCATAGTAAGCCATCACATTCATTGTGGTTTTTTGCAATCAGTAGTACATCCACGACAAGGGAGCCGTGGGTGCGTAACATGCGCTTCCGTAGCATGTTGCACAATGAATTACCCCGCTCCAGAAAAGCCTCTATCTCATCGGGTTTGCGCAGCAAAGGCTTGTGAGGACAGGCACTCAAATTGAAGTGATGAACAACCAGAAATAAGGCACACTGACGCGCCAAACACCCCCTCCACCATGCAACTAAAAAAGCCCTATTACTGAGCAAATAGAGCTTTTTCGACAAAAGTGGCGGAGGGATTTTTTATTGAGCCACTCGATTAAGATCCATTACCACCCCAATAAAATATGGAATAATCACTACATCTTTGGCACCAATCATATCAATGTGGCGCCAATAAACCCGAGCTTAATACCGGAGAAGTGATGACGTATCAAACCAAGACTTACCCCGCTCTTAAACACCACCTATTCAGCAGTTTGTTCGAGCATACCTCCAACGCTATTATTATTACCGACGCAAGCAGCACCATTATTGATATGAACCCTTCCTTTTGTCGTATCACAGGCTATAGCCATACAGAGGCGGTAGGAAAGAAGCCCACTTTTTTGCAGTCAGGCCAGCAAGATAAGCCGTTTTATCAAGATATGTGGCAACAATTAAAAGACAAACGTCAATGGCAGGGAGAAGTCTGGAACCGCCGTAAAGATGGCTTCATTTACCCTGAATTATTGACGATTTATAGCGTGACTAATCAATAAGGGATAATTACCCATTATATTGGTATTTTTTCCGATATTACTGTCAGTAAAAACAAAGAGCGGGAACTGATAACACTTGCTTATCACAACCCCCTAACAGGCTTGGCTAATCGCCTTTTATTTTACCATCGACTTGAACAATCCATATTGACAGCCAAACGAAATAAAAATAATGTGGCAGTCATGTTTTCAGATGTCGATAAATTTAAACCTGTCAATGATACTTATGGCCACAAAGTAGGCGACAATTTATTACAAGCGCTTAGTTTACGAATATCATCCATTGTTCGTGAAACTGATACGGTATCGCGTTTTGGTGAAGATGAGTTTGTTATTGCTTTGTCAGACCTAAAGCAACAACAGGATGTAACTACCATAGCGGAAAAATTAGTTACTGCTCTTTCCAAACCCTATAATATTGGTACACATCAAATTCAGATCGGTGCCAGCCTTGGCATTAGTCAACTCCACAATAGTGTCAAAGCAGAGTCTCTAATTGAGGAAGCTGACGACGCAATGTATGTAGCAAAACGGAAAGGAGGCAATGCCTATTATTTTTATAATATTTCAACGTCAAATGTTATAAGCATGAAAAATATTGTAAGAGCTTAGGCGTCAGCACCATGATGGACAAGTTCATTTTACTGCGCCATTGAACACTCACCAGTGTTAGCGCTGCAAGTGAAAGGCTGACAGAAAAAAACGGATGCTTTAGATACTAAAAAAAGTGGTAGGGCGAAAAGGCGTTTAAATTTTAGAACTTGCCGCTGATATTTTATACTCACCTGATTTTATGCTGGATATAAAATCTTCATAGCGCATTGGTTTACCGAGTAAATACCCCTGTATTATATCAACCCCCATATCTTTTAGACAATCAAACTGATCGGTTGTTTCAACACCTTCAGCTACGACCTTACTTTCTAAGGCTTTCGCCATACTTACTATCGTTCGAACGAGCAATAACGCTTTTTTATCATTGTTTATTTTTGTAATAAACGATCGATCTATTTTTATTTCGTCAAACTCTAATGATGACAGATATGACATTGAAGAATATCCAGTACCAAAATCATCAAGTGATATTCTAAAGCCCTGCTGGCGCAATTGCTCTAACTCTGAAATCACATCATCACTAAAATTTACTAGTTGCGCTTCAGTTATTTCTAACGTCAGCACCTGTGCAGAAAATTCATATTGCTCTAGCTGCTTACTTATCCGTTCAGCTAACCCTATGCTGATCTCATCACCAGATAGATTGACACTAATTCTTGGTATATGGGTAAACTGCGCGCTAATATTTTTGACTAACAAACAACTTTGCTGTAACACCCAGGCACTAATCGATAGTATTAAATCTGATTTTTCAGCGATAGGAATAAACTCTAAAGGTGAAACCAAACCAAACTTTTCTGATTGCCAGCGCAATAATATTTCTGCACCACATAGGCCGCACTGATCATCTAATGAAAACTGAGGCTGTAATACGAGATACAATTCATTATTAGTGATTGCATCACGTAAGCTTTGCTGCAGCTCGAGCTTACGCTGGCTAAGGGCTAGCATTTCTTCGTCGTAAAACTGGTAATGCTTACTATTAGACCTTAGGTTTTTTACGTCATACATCGCCATATCAGCGGCTTGCAACAACAATGTGGCTTCACCTCCATTTTTTGGCCATGTACTTATTCCAATAGCACAGGTAATTTGAAAGCTTCGGCTACGCAAAGTATAAGGTAAAGAAATGGCATCATAAAGAGACTGAGCGATGCTCGCCAACGCTTGGTCATCTCCAGTCTTGATTATGAGTACAAATTCGTCACCACCTAAGCGAGAAACTATGGGTGCTTGGTCTCTAAATTCATTAAGTCGCTGGCCAACGAGATATAATAACTCATCCCCTAAACGATGGCCGTAACTATCATTTAGTAACTTAAAGCCATTGAGATCAATAAACATAACCGAAAACTGTTTAGAAAGGCAACGATTTTTAATTAACTTTTCTATTTCGAATAGAAAAAAACTACGATTACCTAACTTTGTTAACGAGTCAATATTGGCTAAATTTTGTAATTGAAGAGTACGCTTTTTCACCAATGATTCAAGGTCATCACGATACGCATTTAGTTGCTTTTTATTAGCGCTTTCTTCTGTTATATCATCAATTATCCCTACAAGTAATTGTCGACCATCAGCAAGCTGCAAGGGTAACTTTAAAGTATGGCAAGTGATTTCTCCGTTTATTGTGGTAACCACTTCTTCCATATCAATAACATGCCCGCGCGCCATTACACCTTCATCGATTCTTCTAAAATTTTTAGCTTCTTCAATATCATCAAAAAAATCAAAATCAGTAGTGCCGATGACCTTTTCTTTAGGTAAAGAAAAAAGCGAGGCCATCTTTTTATTCCAAATAACAAATTTATAATTGTCATTTGGGTTTTTAGCAAACACAGCAATGGGCAGCTGATCAATTATCTCTAACAAAAGCTCGTCTTTTAATAACATACAAAGAAAGCTTCAGAATTGAATATTTTGACGGCACAAGGATGGGAAAATGAGGATTTAAGCATAAAAACCATTATTACCAACACTCAAATGAATAATTAACTTCTTTACGCAACCATTAAAGACTAAAAGCAAAAGCATTAAAAGTCAACTTTTTTCATTCCTATATTTTCACTCCTACATAATGTTTACTTTATAGGTTGATCCTTATGTAAAAATAAGCTTTCGCTAACCAGTCGTGAGTTTCATAAAAAACCAAAGACACTCAATCAAACTACTCATCATTTAACGCACTGATACCTCGACTTACAACGGTTATAGGTCACCAGTTTCGTGCCAAGTTTAATTTTTTTATTACTGATACACTGCGCTTTTTCAAAAGCTTGGATGATACCCTCGCCACCGTATTTACTGCCGGGGTTATCACCTTTTGCTAGTTTGGCATTGTAGTATCCTTCTACTTGTTTTTTATATTTTGCGAGCTGTTTTTTACCTTTATTCATACTCGATTTTGAATCGGGCTTGAATTCAAATATCATACAGCTTTTGGCACGAACGCAGTCTGGGCGATCCCTGCCTTTGAAGGCTACATCTCGAACATCACAGGAATAACTACTTTCCATACGTTTGTGCATCTGCTGACCAAACTTGATGTAGAACTGCACACTAGGATTACGAAAGCCTTTCAAACTCCCCTCGGCTTTAAGCTTTTCAAGCTTCGCCAATTCATCATCGATTTCTGCCAGAATTTTTTTAGTCGCGCCTTGCTGTGTTTTCTCTTCTTTGAGTTCATCTGCCAATTCTCTGATGGCTTTCAAGTCATCTGTTAGGGGTTTGTACTGTTTGTTAACTTCGCCAAATATTTTACCGACTTCACTATTTAATCGGCTGACTTCCGTTTGACCATCACTATCGCCATCGAGGTCTCCACAATAGGCGATGTTCATCCGTTGCATCGCATCACAATCGGTTTTGAAAAAGCCAGCAGCCTCTTTCTCCCAGTCATCAACCATTGTCTGCAATTGGTTAAGCTCCGAACCGGTTGCATCCGCAATTTTTTTGCGCGCACTGATGACATCGGGATGTTTTTTACCTTTGGCCAACAGTTTGCAACTGCCTTCGATGTCTTTGCGCCTCTCACTGACATCATCATCCATACCCTTGGCGGCACTGTTCACGGCAGCGCTTAAGCTGCTCCAATCACCACGCGCACCAAAACCACCAATGGCACGCATAAGCACGGCTGCTGCCTTTTCGGTACCTTCTGCAGTCGATATCATGGCACTGGCCTTTGCACCGACTTTGGTGGCCACTTTAGGGATTTCGGCCATGCCATCGGGATCAGTGCTTGGGAGGTATTTTTTAATGACCTCATCAAGACTTTTTTGTTCTGCTTTACAGTTATCTTTAAAGTCTTTACCCACGAGATGCATCTGCAGATTTTTTAATTTGGCTAGACGAACCGCCGCCCCCTGAAAAGGTTTGATATGAACAGACCATTCTTCGACCATCTCTGTGGCATCGTCATCATCGCCCTGTATATTTTCCAAGTCCTTAAGGATTTTGCTCAAACCAACGGAAAGTTTTACGGCATCAATGGTGTCTTGAGCACTGGAGTCTTTTTCAAAACCTTTAATCTCGCTGGTCATTTTGTCCAGCGTTTGCTCCGCGCTGTTCATCAGTTTTTCACGATCCCGAGCCTCGTCAGCATGAAGCGGCGAGGCAACAACGATGGATACCATCGCTGCCGCTAGGATAAGTTTATTACATTTCCGCATCAGAATTGCTCCACGTGGCTAGCATTAGCGCCATAAGCGACAGCATCCGGATTACTTGGAAAGGGAAGTTTCCCATCGACATACAGCCGTGTCGCAAAACCCTGAATTTGGACATCGCCATCATCACCAAAGCCAAGCTCGGCAAAATCCTCGTTACCCAAATCATCGATTAATGGATCAACTGGAATAAACTCCGCATCGGCGAGCTCAGATGGCTGTTCGCTTGTACTAGCAACGTCGGCAATAGCATCGTCACCCAGTAATGCGGCAAACTCTGCCATGACGGGATCGACTGCTTCAGCGCTTACAGCGGCTGGCTTGCTGGAGGCGTCTACTACTGGCGCACTGGCACCGGCCGCTATCACGGCTTTCGACGAGCCCGCCGCTTGGAAGGGTTTGACTTGGACTTTAAGACCCGGATCAAAAGAGACGTTGTCTGCTACATCCCACTCGAATTCTTCAGCATCATCTGCTGTTAAGAGTACATATTTCGGTGACCCATTAAACTTGCCAAGTACTGCCGCGTCCTCTGGGTCGCTGGTGTCAAACAAGGCGCCGTTACCCCAAAATAGATTCTCAGTGACCATCATAGGAGGACCTTTGACATCATCCCACTGCGCGTGGATCGCCCCGCCGGCATTGTAAGCAAATAGGTTTTTGCTGATTTCCACTTCGCTAGCGCTATATTTATTGCCGATTTCCAGCGTACCGGGATTGGAGGTCGTCGGACTGGGGTTGTAGGGCCAGTTTAAAATAAAGCTATTGTTAATCAGTGCATAGCGTTTTAACTGGTTACGAAACGACGCAGACCCCACGGTCCAGGCATGAATATTATTAAGCAGCATATTGTTACGTATAATCACTTCTGCATTAGCTGACATTGCTCGAACCAAAGGCCCTGCAACACTATTAGCCGCGTTAAGAAAGGTATTGTCAGCAACCACCAAACGATCAGTGGTTAAATAACCAAAAGCAATAACAGAAAACGAACTGGAACTGCCTTTATGCAGGCTATTGTTTTTCGCATCATAATTGTTGCCCGGCGCGACATCAAACGTTAGTCCCGAAAGATACAGTTCTTTTAATGCATGTTTTTTACCTTCAAATTTGAGTACTGATCTGCCTCGCGGGTCAACGGTAATCAAACGTGTTTGGTTTTCAAAGGGTGAACGCGTGGTAAAGCTATCATCATAGCCGCCAAGAATTCGCAACCGAGCATCCGGCACGATCACATCGGGGAACATCCAATGACCTGTCTTGCCTTTGCCTAAAAAATCACCCGAAGCTATTTTAATATTGACTGTACAGGTTTTACAGTCAATTAATTCCTTTCCCGCAAGGCTAAAAGCTTTGCTTAATGATTTTGCAGAGAATACCGTTTTTTTGTTCGCCTTAGATTTGGCAAATTGATAGGCTTCGCTTTTTTTCGTTCCGACTAAAATAGTAATGTCTGCGGCGTTTGCCGTTGCGCTCATGAAAATTAACGCTGAAATAGTGATTGAAAATCTAGTGAATAATGTTCGCATACCCTTCTCCCTGTTCTGTTTTTTATTTTTTAACTGGGGAGACTATATCATGCAGTAATTGGGGGCACCACTCTAACGAAAATATTTAATCGTCGTTTTTATATATTTAATACGGCTAAAAAAAACGTAAACATTAACCTCTGTTATTTCTAAAAAATGACAATGACTATATTCAGGCTAGCATATAAAACCACAATTAATCCAACGCTATACTTTTTATCGTATATGACACAATATAAAAAAGACTACCTTTGTTGCTATCAAAAGTTTTTTAAGCACTCAATCAATCTAGCCGCCAAGCTGGCACCAAATTCAACAAAAAATAGAGAAGAAAGTCATACGCTACAATGTGTGTTGCGAATATACTTCGCTCACCACAAATTGTCCGCTCAAGGATCGAATTTTTGTATACATTAACGATGAAAAAACACGGTTACTAGCAGGGTGCTTGAAAAGAATACACTCCCTTTCAGGCCATCTGAGGCATGGATGCCGAAGCTGAGCGTATAGGGACATATTCACAGCGCGCCTGAAAGGGAGTGTATTGTTTTCAAGTGGCCCGGTAGTAACTGATGATATAACGCGTAGCCATTCTTCGCGACGGAAAGAAGAACTGTACACTTAATGAACATAGTGGTCAGTGCTTGGGATACTTACCAATCACTAACTACTATGTTCTGACAGTATCGTTAGAAAAGCCTACGCTCTAAAACGCTGTCGTTAACACTAGTCACTAATAATAAAATCAGTCACTAATTTAATCAGCTGCTGGCGCTGAGGACTGTAAAAGATAAATTGTGCATGGCTCGACCCGGGCAACGTTTTCATTGATTTTGGTTGGCCGGCTGTATCAAACAACTGCTCTACAACAGGATGGACTTTTTCTTCAGCTGAAGCCACAAAGAGTTTTTTGATCGAACTATTGTTAATGGGCGTACCTTTCACTGGCGAGAGCAGTACTATTTTAGATACGCTCTCAACGCCACCCTCTACCGCTGACATTACTGCTACCGCTGACATTACTGCTACCGCTCCCATGCTTCCACCGACTAAAGCGATGTCTGTATAGCCTTCATCCCGCAGAAATTTTACGGCGGCTTTGACACTCGCTGTTGAGTTTCCATTAACCGAGAGAGATGACACGCCTAGCTTTTGAAAGTGCTTCGCGAGAAATAACCAACTTTCCTTATTGAAAATATAGCCCGGGACAAAGACCACTGCCTGATGACCTTTTGATCGATAAAATGCGGCGTCACTAACATATAAATCGCTTTCAGGTCCTGTTTTCAATTTTTTTAACGGTGAGTCTGCGCTATCACTTGCATACAGTTGCATTGCATACAGTGAACTTAGTGTAACAATAAAACCAAAAAACCAATTAACTACTTTTTTCATTTGTGTCTCCAAGGGTTATATTAATGATCCAATTAATATAATGTAAACCCGCTATGGAGCGCTAACAATTCTTCCGGAAAAATACGGTAAAAATAAAATAGTTGGTTGTATATCAATAACTTATAGCTCATCCCTAAAAAAAAGAAGGTTCCTCAAGGTCAATAGTTAACTCTTTTGGATAGACTTAAACTATTTAGATACAGTAAGGCTTTCTCAAGGCTGCCCCTTAAAGGCGTGAGCCCTTCAATAATCGAACCATCTTCCAATACAAAGTTTGCCGTATGCACAACATCCTTCCAGCGAGGGTTTTGGGGTATTTTCTGCAAAGACAAATATCGATCCATGGTTTTTGTATTCAGTGTGCCTCTATCCTGATAAATGCGCCAAACACCACTTTGTTCCGCCAAATCAAATCGTGTTTTCCGTGTTGATTGCTCCCAGTAATCCATGGACAAGCACATCACCTCAACTAACGCGCGCCTAAACACATCGGTAAATTCTTCTTTCGATAAGCTCTCAACAAACTCAACATCATTTTTGCCTGTAGATTTATGCCTAACTTCTGATTGAGGAAAAAATGAAATAACCCCCGTCAGTGCTTCTTTGACCACCAACAAACGATCATACAGCGGCTCCACTTGCTCATTCGCTATCTTCTCTCTCCATAACACCAGCGCATAGTGAGTGTTATCTAGTTGATGTAACCTTAACAGGCGAGCGGTCAACATAATTTTTTTACTCTCGCCATGACTGCGGGTTAATTGTAATGTGCCCATATCCCCCTCTACATCAGCGTGATCCGACTCGATCAACTGCGTGATGTCTATATTGTTATCACACAAGGAGGCTATATTTTTTATAGAATGTTCATTGCCCTTCAACCCCAATAATTGTCCCACAACTCTGTTTGAGAAGCTGACCTCACCCTTGTTATTAAACACTACGATGGCTTCCTGAGAGGAGTCCAATAAAGCGATAAGTTGCGACTTTGATTGTAAGATTTCTTTTTCTGCATATTCACGACGAATCATTTCACGCAGCAAACCTTCATTTTCTTGCTTGGTTATTTTTTCCTCTAATTGTGCGTGCCGCTTTTCTTGCCGCAACGTCTTAATACGGCCGGCCAATGCAAAGGACCAAGAGATCATTTCTATAGAGGCAAATAACATCAATGCACCGCCTCCCTCCAATCTAACAACAGGTAAGGCTCCCGACCACTGAGCCATAAAAAACACAAAGCCCAGAACAAAGGGTGTCCATGCGATCGCTAAGTACAGTGCGTGCTTAACCCCTAAACGCCAGCATACAATTGACGCTACGGGTACGAGACAGTAAGCGAGCGCAGCCAAACCATGATGTATGGGTCTAAGTTGGGCGATAGGGATAAAGAAGATCAGTACTATTTCAAGCACGAAAAGCGCCATCATTAGTAAGATGAAGCGATCAAACCAAGGGATTACCTTATTCGAAGATAAAAATGAACGTGCAAACTGTAGTGCAAAGATTGCCGCTAACGCACCAAAAGTAAGCGTTAAGTAATGTATCCAAATACTATGCTCTGCGGCAATAAATTGAAGATAAACAGCTGTATGACTATAACGAACACCAAAATAACACAGATAAAAAAGAATATAGTAAAGGTAACTAACGTCCCTCAAAGTGATCAATAAAACCAGACTATAGAGCAGTAAAGCAATAACAAACCCACTATAAAAATATTCTGTCTTGATTTTCTTTTGATGTATTGCCTTCGAGCTATCAACAGAATGTAACTTTAAATTGATATGGGATTTATAGCCGTGAAGGTAGTTTATGTAGAATGTTTTGGTTTCGCCAAGTGCCACTTTCACTGGCAGTACAATAGGCACGATGGGAATGATCCTGTCTTTTAGCGGTATCGACATACCACTTTGAATAACAGAGAATTGACCATCCGCTTCGGGACTGTACAAATCGACCCGCAAGGAGTCAGGAACCCTAAAGACAAGATTCCATCGCTTTATTGTGGCGCTTTTATTCGACAGAGTGAATGTCAACCAATAAGCCGAAGCTGAATAGCCTCTATTTAAGGTATTACTTTTGATGGCGTTAAAATCATCCACAAAGTCTATTGCGGAGACTTGCTCAATCGTCAATTGATTTGACGAATCTTCAATATAGCTTATATGGTTATTCAGGTCATAACTTTCGCTAGCGTCCACTAAATTAACCACCGAAACACCACTATAGCCACAAGCGGAAAAGCTCAAAATAGTAATGCCAAAAAGCCAATTTAACCACAGTCTATTAGAACCGCCCACTAATAAATGCGACAAAATATGTAATCCTTATATTTTTTATGCAGGCAGATTAGCAGAAAAACCTTTTGATGTAGAGACTATAGGCAGACTATAGGCGTATATTAAAAAAAAATAACGGAGGAATGCTAGCATGTCTTGTCCGCCAACAAATTTTTAGCGCTGCTTATACTGAGTAGGACAGTAGCCGCGAATGATGTCAGTAGAACGTAAGGCTGTATGTTTGGTTGCTCGACCACTGACGCGTTTACGCCAAGACTTAAACGATCGAAGTTTAAGGTTGTAACGCATAAAGTGAATGACCTGCGTTTCGTTCATGCCATACAATCTCTCGATTGCGTCAAAAGGTGTCCTATCCTCCCAGGCCATTTCAATAATTCTCGAATGATCTGCATCATTGAACGCCTTTGTACTTTCCTGTTGTTTTTTCATATCGACTTACTTTGTAGGAATCAATAGAGAGATAAGCGCGAAGCTCTTGTCATTGGCTCGCCATTTCTTCCAATATACTAAGGGGGATAATATCTAACGCTTTTTTATGGGTAGACTGTAAATTAACTTGTGGCGCTAAGCCAACTTTATACGCTTCATACCAACGATCAGCGCAAAGGCACCAACAATCCCCTGCTTTTAAACCCGGGAAATTAAATACAGGCCGAGCAGTCATTAAATCATTGCCCTGTGAAAAACTATAATCTAGAAATTCTTGGGTTAGTTTTGCACAGACCACATGCTTACCGTGGTCATACTGATCAGTTTTACAATAACCATCCCTAAAATAACCCGTCATAGGATCAGTGCAGCAGGCCAGCAATGGCTCGCCTAAAACATTTTGCGCTCTATCTTTCACATTTATTACAGTAGACATAGTATTCAATACTTTTATTTTTTAATTTAATTATCGACCAGCGTGCGGCTCATGTCGGCTCCATTCGAACATCCTTGGGCTACCCTTGCTTACTTTACTCATTGATCATGGTATGCTTTTTTATCAATGAGACATCATCCATTCGCCAGAGTTTTCCGTTGCATCGATCATAATTTTTACATCCTAGCATACATCCTCTGCAAGGTAGTCGTGCATGCCCAATACTTTTTTCTGTAGCGGTATCACGGCCATTCACATTATTCTTCTTCATATCGAGTCACCTTCAATTTTATTGCTAACGATAGGCCAATCAGCTGCGTCAACGGAATCTAGCACTTTTTGATGATTCTCACCACGCCACTTAGTAATAAACCGCTTGTCTGGGTCGTAAAGCTTGGCCTGCTTATTAAGATCAAAGTGTCGCTTACCTCTGGGGTCTACACCAACCCCGGCCAAATACTGCCAATTCCCCCAGTTCATCGCCACGTCGTAATCCACTAACTGCTGCTCAAAATAAGCGGCGCCGTAGCGCCAATCAAGATTAAGTTCGTTGACGAAAGCGCTGGCCACAATTTGGCGTCCTCGATTCGACATATAGCCGGTGGCATTAAGTTGTTTCATACAGGCATTGACCAGCGAAAAAGGCGTATTGCCTTGGCACCATCGCTGAAAGCGTTCTGGATAAAAGCTGGTTAGTGGTTTATGTAGCTTGATTCCACTTTGAGCAAACAGTCGCACCGAATGTGCATGGGCTAGCCACTGGTAATACTCCCGCCACAGCAGCTCAAACGCTATCCAATAGGTGGACTCATTAACTTCGACATCAGTTTCATAATTTTGCAGCGCTCGAAGTATTTGCCTCACCGACAAACTACCATTACACAACCAAGGCGAAAATTTTGTTGAGTTTTCCCAACCATCGAGTGAATTTCTTACTAGCTTGTACGAACTGGGTAGGCGTCCGCTGAAATAGCTCAACAGATGCTTATTGCCCTCGCGTATGCCACCCTTAAAAAGTAGGGGGGGCCGGCCTTCTCGAATCGGAGGGAGCTTGGGCGTTGCCCCGATTACTCTCCGTAAAGGTGGCGGAAGGCAGCTTACTTTAGCGAGGATGTCGTTATTAACCACAGACTCTACAAGCTTTTTGAACTTGGAAAAAGTCGCGGGTACATTTTCTAAAGAAAATGGTAACGAGGACGTTGAAAACAGCGTATGCGTGGCCACCTCCGCAAAGTAAAGCATCCGATATCGTTGCTGTAAAAGTTGCCACTGTTTGGTTTCATAAAAACCTGCATTCTGACTACGAAAAATTGCATCTATTTCATGTTGCGAAATCAATGCCGCTAGTGCATCAAGAGGCGATGCGTAAACAATCACTAGCTGTTGTCCTAGAGCGTTAAGCGAATACTCTAGTTCGACCAGCGTCTGACACAAAAATCTCCAGCGATGCTCACCCATAGATTTTAGTCCATACCGGTTAGGTGCAAACCAAACGGGATCGACGATATAGACGCAGAGTAATTGCTGCACTGTTTGAGTTGCTCGCAGGAGCGCAGAATTATCTTCAACCCTAAGGTCGTTGGTAAACCAGTACAGACCCGTTTTCAGCATTAGTCTTTCACTTAATTAGTTGAGCCCGCAACATACTAGGGCGTTTTATCGGCGCAGTAAAAAAATCATCTTGCACATATTATTGACTACACTTTTTATTTCAGCGACTAAGAAGTCTATATCTCGCGCTGGGAAAAATGTTACTAAAACTAACCACTAGCGTCAGCTAAAAGCTAATGACGATAATATTGTGGCTGAGTATTCACACGGTCTATTTATCAATAAATCATCAACATGCGACCATTTAATGCCTCAATATCGGCCACCCATCCCGTGTAATTATGTTATATTTAGTGTGGGCGCTCAACACTGAAAGTCGTCCTTAACCCCCAAAAACATGACCTAGCGATAGACTGAAATGAACGAAAAAGTTAACATCAAAAGCGCACTCCGAGTATTTAACACGATCATTACCAACGGACGACACAGTGGCGATGAGTACGTTTTAAATGGCCTTACTGCACACACCGACTTTGACGGTTATACGGTGACCATACGCAATGACTACGTGCGCCTTGATATTCTTTTTCACAACAAAATCTCGTTTACCTATTCCAACAAAAAAGAAAAAACTCTCTTTTTGGAAAAAATACACACAATGGATCGATAAGATCGCGTATAGCCGCTTTTTAGTGCTCACCGACTTACTGCCGTGAAGAATAATAAACCGCTAGCACGTCGATATTTGCATCACTCAGTTGAGCAGCCTGCCCAGACATAATAGCAGCCAAACCTGATTTACGTTCTCCTGCGCGATACGCTTTCAGTGAACTAAACAATATACGCTTTATTTTGCCCGTTAAGCTTCGGGTAATTCGGCACTATTGGGCAGCTCCAGCCTGACCATGGCAGGCTCGACACATGGCTTCTTTAGCCGGTGGAGCCGTCTGTGCATAGGCTAGTACAGAGGTAGTCAGTGTCAACATTAACGCTATAGAATATTTCATGGTAATGACCCCGATTGAATAAGTTAGGGGGTATTTTAAGCTTCTCGGTCCATTTTCCATACACAGACTGAGCCGTGGCTCAGGTCCGCTACGAGGGGTTTTCTAGCGGGGCGTGCTTGTGCATACTTAACAATACTGATGGTGGTAAAAGCACCCACAATAATGAGTAGATGCGCCAACCATATTATTTGAAACTGAAAGATTGAACAAAATGATAGCGACAATATCATGCCCCACATCCAGGTAAGCATCTGTGTAAAATAGTTTTGCGCTGGGCTGTCTACATTACGCAGAGGATTAAAGCGATTGTCCATAATAAACTTCCGACTGCCTACAATAAATGCTTTCATAATAATTTCCTCAATAGATGATGTAGATAATTAATGGGGTAACGCGCGCCTTTGAGATGATGACTATTGTGGTTATTCATCAAGCCTCTCAATGTATCTGAGACACATCACACTAGCTGCCAACATACTCTCCACTCATGCCAGCAAACTGACACTTAAGCTATACAACCTCCTAGAATATACGCCATATCTGTACAAAATGTTGAATATTAGCCACAAGAACCTATACAATAGCTAACAACGATGTTTTTACAGCTCGTATTATAGTGAAGCAGCAAAGAGGATATACCTATGCATCAAGCTAGAATGAGTATCGGCGTCGCTGCGCGGATGAGCGGCATCAATGCGAACACCCTGAGAATGTGGGAGCGTCGCTACCAATTGGGGCCGTCAAAGCGCAGCCAAGGCGGGCAGCGGGAATACAGTGCAACAGAGATTGATCACCTACGGCTGATTAAGAAGCTTATCAATAAAGGCATGCGTATTGGTGATATCGCTCAATTACCCACTAAGACACTGACCAGCCTGCTACTTGACGCTGGGGATCACAGTGATAATCAGCATAATTTGCCCGCCCCAATGAAGACGCAAGTGGTTGGAATGACGTTAAGTCATTATTTTAAATCTCATATTAAGCGTTACCCCAAACTGACTATCGACTACTCAGAGTCCGATACTGAGGAGTGGCTAAATAATTCAGAACTTGGCAGCGCAGAATTTATCGGCAAAGATTTATTAATACTGCAACTAAGCTCCCTCAATAGAAAACATGTTGATGCTCTAGTCACCATCAGTAAAAAAAAGGTTCATGTGATTGTTCTGTACTTGTATTGCCATCAAGAGATTCTGGAAAAATTACAGCGTCAAGGTATTCTGTTGATACCAGGTACTATTGAGCCATCACGTATTGATGAGGCAGTCAATAAAGTGCTTAGATTGGCAACGAATTTATCCTCGCTTGACCATAGCGGAAAAGCGTTTGATGTTTCACTACCCAACAGCCAACCAAGACAATTTGACGAAGACACTCTACTCGAAGCGGAAGCCTTGTCGAATAAATTGAACTGCGAGTGTCCACCGCATCTAACCGATTTAATTCGACGTCTCAGCGCCTTCGAGGAATATAGTCAAACCTGCGGGGCGGACAACTGGAAACAGGCGGCGGTGCATGCCTGTGTTTACGCCTATACGAATCAAGCCAGATACCTGATTGAAAAGGCGTTACACGCAGTGCTGGATGAATAACCGCACGAAGGGGGTGAAAATTAATCACTGTGTTTAGTTTTACTTACGATGGTATCAAACGATGAAATTAATTTTTATAGTGTGCACGTTGATTAGCATTAGTGTTGCAGCAAATATCACTCTTGCCGGTAATAAAAATTCCGCGTTAGACGCAAAAATAGTAAAAGGCCTTCAGTCTGGAGAGTACGCAATATTACTCAGGCACGCCTTGGCACCAGGATTTAGCGACCCGAGTCATTTCGATGTCAACGATTGCAGTACACAACGTAACCTTTCAGCGCAGGGCCGCCAACAAGCACAACGCATTGGCGAGCTATTGAAGGCTAACGGTGTGCAGCAAGCCGTCGTGTTCTCTAGCCAATGGTGTCGCTGTGTAGAGACTGCGCGTCTACTTGATTTGGGGGAAGTCTCCGAGTTGCTCATAGCAAACTCTTTTTTTCAGCACCCTGAGCGCAGCTCTGAGCAAACACGGTTAATTAGAGAATGGCTACTAAAAAATAAAAGTTTGCGTAACAATAAGCACCTACCCCCAAGTATATTAGTAACCCACCAAGTTAACATATCCGCATTAACTGATGTATTCCCCAGTTCCGGTGAATTGGTCATCATTGAAGTTAATCAATTTGGGAAAATTTTTGTTGTCGCACAGGTGGAGACAGAAAATTAAGCAGCCTTTATTTTTTCTATGCTTTATTATTAGCGCTAGCTCTATACTCGTTAGCTGTCAGTCCGACTCATCATCTCGGGCAGTTTTTGACAACTATCTTTACCGACTTTCTAATAGTATGGCTACCGAACGAGACAAGGAAAAAGCTTATAAACCACTGCTTTTATACCCGAATAAATCAGCTCTGTCATATAGCATTCCTGCTGTAGAGGTTAATGTTCTGCAATTTTTTCAACTATCCGCATGTGAATTACAACGATTGATCGGACAGCGTAATAGCAGCCTTGGTAAGCTTATGAAAGACTATCATGCCTTATTATACGAATATGAATTTTTAATTTTAGCGCAGCATTGCCAGCAAACGTTGGATAAAAATGGCGCTTTGTATGCTGCACTAACTAAAGCTATAGCACACAAAAAAAACCATCTACATAACGTGCGCTGGAACACCACCTTTGCAAGTGATGAGATGCGGCATTTATTTTCACTAGGTAGCCAGCCATTAACGGTACAGCAACTGTCTGAGCACCCCATTGAATTAATTACCGCATTGGAATACTTAGACACATGGCTATCCAAGCCAACAATAGAAAATCAAACATTACATGATAGCTATAAAGTACTCGCCACAAGAAAATACATTGGCGAGTTGCGGCTAACGATGGCTATGACCGTTTCCGCATTAGCTCAGGCCACTAGTATTATTGATAAACGCCTTGCTAAAAAACCACTTTGTAGACAGCCTCAGAGCAACCCAGAATTCAAAGTGGTTAATAGAGTATTTCATCTATTTTATATAGGCGAGGTTCAGCCATTTATCGCAAAATTGCACCAGCAAGGTCAAACCTTACTTAACTTGATTGATCAATTGCAAGCATCCTTGACGCCCAATCAAATTTTTATTCACTTTTGGGATGCAGTCTATACCGCTGAAAACAGCGAGTGGCAAAGCTTCAACCATGCTATTTCGACGCACACCATAGCATGGCAAAAACTATTACGACAATGCGGCCATTTGCCGAATTAAGTTAAGGGCACCTCTTAAAACAGTTCAACACAGTGAGCACGGAGCCGACGCAGCAATATCGGTAAACGTGCGTTTTTAGCGATGCCCTTAATACCTAGCGTCAATTACATCACTACACAATACGACAGGAATCAAAGATCCCCTAGGTTCTCTAAGCACCAATTCGCTCGCGCCAGTGTGGCTTGCTGCTTTTCCTTAGCCTGCTTATCCCAACTGTGATACACCATACCAATACGAGGGTTTTTTGCCAATTTTTCGCGATGGGTATGCATAAAATTCCAATAGAGGCTGTTTAGCGGGCAAGCATCTTTTGATGATTTTTCCTTAATGTTGTAGTGACAGCTTTTACAATAGTCACTCATTTTATTGACGTAATTACCGCCGGCGGAATATGGCTTGGTCGCCACCAAACCACCATCGGCAAACTGACTCATGCCTCGAGTATTTGGCATTTCAACCCACTCTATCGCATCCACATAAACACCGAGATACCAAGCGTCCACTTGGTCTGGATGAATACCTGTCAACAAACAAAAATTACCGGTGATCATCAGGCGTTGAATGTGATGCGCGTAAGCATAAGTTAACGACTGGTCAATCGCTCGTTTCACGCACTCCATTTTGGTATCACCATCCCAAAAATATTGCGGTAAATCGCGCGTAGCATTGAGCTCATTACATTGACTGTAATTGGGCATATTCATCCAGTATACACAGCGAACATATTCACGCCAGCCGAGTATTTGGCGAACAAAACCTTCGATTTGTGGCAAGGTGATAAGGTCAGCGGAATTTTCGTAAGCATGAATGGCAGCTGCAATGACTTCTCGGGGATGCAGCATCTTACTATTCAGCGAAAAAGATATACGCGAGTGATACAGTGTCCATTGATTAGGGTGTTGGCGGGTCATAGCATCCTGAAAACGTCCAAACATGGGCAAACAATGGCGACAAAAGTGCGCTAGCAGCTGCAATGATTGTGTTCGTGACGAAGGCCAAAGCAAGGTATCATTAGAGTAACCGAAGTTGCGGATGTTGTGTTTTTTTATGCGTTCTAAATATCGGCTAATATCGTTAGTAAACATCAGCGGCTGAGGAATATGTGGGAGATCTTTTGGCTTTATCTTTTCTCGGTTTTCACTATCGTAATTCCACTTACCGCCCAGTGGTTTTTCATCATCCATTAGAATATCGAAACGTTTGCGCATTTTACGATAAAAAACTTCCATTCGATTGTGCTGACTGGGCTTGATATATGCAGAAATATCCTCAAACGGCAGTAAAAAATGTTCGCTATCGACTCGTCCGACACTGACAGTAGCGGGAGGCACTAATGCGCTTAAATGCTGCAGCAAACGATATTCATCTGGCCGCTGATATTCAAACGTCTTAATGGAAAAACGCTTGCCTATCGATACAATTAAGTCGTTCAAGGTCTTGAAAACTATGGTGTCATCTAGCGTTTGATGCAATACATGGTGACCGTCTGCTACACGCTCATCAGCAAAATTTTCCATTGCCGAAAAAAATGCGCACAGTTTTTGAATATGATGTTTGACGTAGTTTGCCTCTTGATTAAGTTCGGCAATCAGGTAAAGCACTCCGTCGTCATGATTTTCAAACCAGCTGTGTTGAGCGTTGAGTTGATCGCCGAGTATCAAGCGTAGCGTGTGATAATTTTTGCTTAACTTCATGATTTTTTACAAGTGCGTCACTTGGAACAATCATTGACTGCACCTTAATAGTTGCGCTACTTCTTCCTCTAGTTGAGACTTCTTTATACAAGCAATAGATTTTGTTCTGCAGGGAAATTTCTACCATCGAATAATAACACTTTTTACTAGACTAACCGCCTGCAATCACGAAAAACCTATTATCGGCACTATCCTCTCCATGTATTGCTGCGGGAATTATAAGTTACTTACTAGCAGGGTACTTGAAAAGAATACACTCAATTTCAGGTGCGCTGTGAATATGTCCCTATAGGCTCAGCTCCGGCATCCATGCCTTAGATGGCCTGAAATGGAGTGTATTCTTTTCAAGTGACACAGTGGTAATCATGCTCACTGGTGATCACTTTGTACAACAACGACGTATTATCCTTGAAACCGCAGTTGGGCGCGAAAAAGATGTGTACCAAAAGTAGGCGCATCAATAACTTGTGCATACTTTGCCTACAGGGATGTCGGTAAGGGGCGTGAGCAGGAGCGGAAGCTTTCGTGATCCAATTGCGGTTTCTAGGATTATAGCGCTTTCTTCTTTAATCGTTTAAAAATTAGATGAGCTTGCCCTAACCATTTAATTAGCCCGGGATAAAGGCTTTAAAGCAGTATTTACTGTTGCTGATACTCAAGCCGACAGGTAATGGAACGTATCTGTGAAGAATTGGCAGAGATGCAGATGAAGCGCTAAACTGTCTTTTTAAGCGCTATGGACATGAGTATGTGATTATGATGAGCCGCTACGAAGCAGAAAAAGATGTAGTAGACAGCTAAAAACTACACGCTAATTGTTACATCGTAAAGCTAGTGGATGCAATGGGGTTTATGGAAGTGGTAGCGTTATATTGAGAATCTCTAGACCGACATTGCTTGCCTGCAAGTAAACACCGACGATAGCCCAATCTAGCCAAGGATTTAGATACAACACACTACTTAAGAAACGATGCAGAAGACCATGAGGGATTCCTATACCTCATGGCACACATTATTCTCATGACATTTTTCCCATAAGCGAGTTTGATTACGCCCTGCTTGCTTCGCCATATAAAGCGCCATATCTGCACGCTTTATCACTTCATCCGTAGTAAGGGTATCGTCAGTTCTTTCCGCGCTATAAGGAAAAGTGCTTATGCCTATACTAATAGTGACAGCAATCGTATTTTTTTCGTAGTAACCCTCGAAATTTTTAATAGTGGTGCGTAACTTTTCTGCCACACTATGTGCCTCACTGGCATCCGCATCTACCAATAATACAGCAAATTCTTCTCCGCCAATACGTCCACATTTATCATTAACACGAATTACTTTTTCAATTATGTGCGCTACTTTCTCAATCACTTTGTCACCTATAGGGTGGCCATACGTATCGTTTACTTGTTTGAAATAATCTATATCAATAACACACAAAGAATAGGTATTGCCATAACGCAAACAACGATTATGCTCTTCTTCAAGCAGCTGCAAAAAGTACCTCCGATTATGCGATCCAGTTAAACTGTCTTCGCTGGCAAGGTGAAAATAAAAACTTAATTTATTAAAGGCCGGCAGCATAACAAAAAAAGATTTAAACAATAACAAAGAAAAAATAAGCACCAGCATCAACAGGTGTAACTGCTGCTGTCTCGCAGTGCTTCTCTGTGCTTCTTGTTGATACAAATAAACAATTTCTTCGAGACTAGCTAACAAGGTATGTCGACGTTTTTTTAATTCATCCATGAGTTTATTGTCGTTGCTTTTTTCTAGTATAGATTCCGCTAACAGCAAATAGTCCGCAAGGCGAACGCCGAGATTATTTGGATCATAGTAGAAGGCTTTTAGTTCACCAGATATAACAGGAAGGGTAGAGAGGTAAGTGTGTGCCTCTCGCATTTCGGTAATAGCTTTACTTAGTGTAGCGGAATTTTCGATCGATGGATTGGCTTTATACTCCAGTGCGCTTACCACAATGAATTGCGATAACATTCTCTGACGACCACTAAGATTAATAACATAAGCCGCGTTTTTTTGTTCGACTACTACACGCTCTAGTATCAAATAAACATTGAAAGAGATAAAACCAATACAGAGTAAAATCAAGCTATAGACAATAATATGTTTTTTTTGCTTGTGCTCTAATGCTGCCGTCATGGGTTGATCCTTAGATATAAATGCCATGAAAGTTTAGCCCGCGTAAAGTTATTGTAGCTGCGGTGTTACTAATGCGCTTATGTCTTATTGTTTGATAAGGACTGACATCAAACCGCGCTGCTCACTTTGCAACCAACCCCCATCCTAGACTACATCTATGCTCTGGGAGATACATCTGTTCCCCTTTTATTATATGAAGCTAAGCTGGAAAACTAAAAAACATCAGTAGTACGCATTATATATACGCGTTTTTCGCAGTGATATTAACCATTAGTCGCGCATTCAGATAATTTTTTGTTCTGCTACACATGCCCTAAGCCAAGTGTCCTTAAAGTTCA
>JBLHJR010000044.1:0-25038 GCA_047619205.1 Candidatus Endobugula sp.
ATCTTCTAGTCGCTCAGGTAGAAAAGTCACTTGGGTTCGAGAATCCCCTACTATAAAATCAGTCATGATATGATCCGCTAGCCAGAAAACAAAATTATACCTTTAAATGACTTTTCACACAGTCTGGGCCGATAGCAGCCATGTAGTTTCCCGAACAGTTAAAGACAATCAAGACATGAAAAAAACCAACCTCACAAATGATAGTTAATCAAAATCGTATGACTGCTCTCGCCATCTTACCCAGCGGCCATCTCCATATTGCCGAGACTATAGAAGCCTTATTGTCCTCGAATGGTGAAGAGTCTTTGCCCTCAACACTCAGCGCTGCCTTTAACGGTAACTTAGGCGAAGGCTTATTTACACTCGCTTGCACGAATACGTTCTCTGAGTTGTCTTCTCTGTTTCATTATTGGCAGCAGTTTTCGAAAAGCTATATGGCATACCGTTGTCAGCTAGCGCCTGATTTAGGCCCTAAAGAGAAAACGCAACCCCTAACGCCTACCGCTTTTGTTGCCTTGCCACTGTTTGATGAATTACGTGCTAGTCCACCGACGATGATGGGTGCTGAGTATTTGTGCATGCTGACATTCAAGGATGCTTGGGAGCAGCTTGATGGCTATCTTTGTCAGCAAGCCAATCATCATGCGCTGTCTTTGCGAGAATTTTTAAAACAATACGCACCCCAATGGCATCAGCTGGGTCGGGTCTGTTTACATCTTGCTGAAAACAAGCAAGACCCAGACTACCCTTTTGCCTTTATGGCCACCTATGTTAGTGAATTAAATGCGCAGGACACGCCTAAATACCGTCCGCTAGGGCAAGCATTGCAACAACTGTCTAGCGCAAAAAATACATCAGAATTGATTCACTTGTTGTCACCCTTAAATTTAGCGTCAAAACAGGGGCCAATCATAAAAGAGCTGATTGAATCGGGTGATATTTACCACCCATTAGCTTGGAGCGCTAACGAAGCTTACCAATTTATTCAAGAAATTCCTCACTATGAGGCCGCTGGTTTAACCGTGCGCCTACCCGACTGGTGGAAAAAACGCGCACGTCCAACAGTGAGTGTCAGTATCGGTAATCAGACCAAAAACACGCTGAGTGTCGATGCCTTATTAGATTTCAGTGTGACCAAGACCTTGGGTGAGTCAGCGCTAACTCAAGCTGAGTGGGATGAGTTGATGGCAGCGGAAAATGGTCTGATTTTTTTTAAAGGCCAATGGGTAGAAGTCGATAAAGATAAGCTGACAGAAGCGTTACATCATTGGCAAAAAGTCGAGCAGTCTATGCTGGATGAAGGGCTTTCTTTTGCTGAAGGTATGCGCTTACTGGCTGGTGCGCCGATGGATTTAAAGTCTGAGATAAGCACCGTAAGCGAATCTGCTTGGTCCTCTATTCAAGCTGGGGAGGGTTTGCATCGACTGCTAGAGCAATTGCGTCAGCCGGAAACCTTAGCACTTGCGGGCTTGGAAAAAACCTTACAAGCAACCTTACGCCCCTATCAACAGCTCGGTGTCGAATGGCTATGGACATTAACGCAACTTAAGTTAGGTGCTTGTTTAGCGGACGATATGGGCTTAGGTAAAACCCTTCAAATTATTGCTTTATTGCTCATACGCAAAAAAAATCGACCCCATGCGCATAAAAACAGATATAAACCCTCTTTACTGGTACTCCCGGCCTCTCTGTTGATGAACTGGAAAGATGAGCTTGCCAAATTTGCGCCTAGCCTACGTTGTGTTTTTGTACATCCATCTCAAAAGCTTACGCTCGTTGAAAAAGACGCGCTGTGCGAGTGTGATCTGGTGCTCACGACTTATGGCATGTTGACCCGAGAGTCATGGTTAACCGAACTTTCATGGCAGTGGGTGATTCTGGATGAAGCGCAGGCGATTAAAAATCCAGGCACAAAGCAAAGCAAGGCCGTGAAACGGCTTCGTGCGGAGTCACGTATTGCGCTTACGGGGACACCCGTTGAAAATCGTCCCAGTGATTTATGGTCGCTGTTTGATTTTATTTGTCCTGGATTATTGGGGTCGGCAAAACGCTTTCAAGGTTTCACTAAGTCACTGTCTTCGCGAGAACAGGATCCTTATGGGCCTTTGCGAAAGCTGGTTCAACCTTATATTTTGCGCCGCCTGAAAACCGATAAAACCATTATTTCTGACCTACCGGATAAAACCGAAGTGAATAGCTATTATCATCTCAGCAAAAAACAGGCGGCTCATTACAAAAAAGCCGTATCAGAATTGCTTGCTACGCTGGACAATGCCGAGGGCATACAACGCAAGGGTGTGGTCTTGTCGTTTCTATTACGTTTTAAGCAGATTTGTAATCACCCCGCGCAATGGCTTGGCAATGGCGATTATGTGCCAAAAGACAGCGGTAAATTTTTACGCTTAGCGGAGTTGTGTGAAGAAATTGCTTCGCGCCAAGAAAAAGTACTGGTCTTTACGCAGTTTCGAGCAATCATTGCCCCATTGGCTGACTTTATGAGTCATTGTTTTGGTCGCTCAGGCTTGGTTTTACATGGGGGCACCAGCGTCAAACAACGTAAAAAATGCGTCGATGCCTTTCAGCAAGAAACGGGGCCGCCTTTTTTTGTTTTATCCATTAAAGCGGGCGGGACGGGTCTCAATTTGACGCAAGCCTCGCATGTGATCCACTTTGATCGTTGGTGGAACCCGGCGGTTGAAAACCAAGCAACGGATAGGGCTTTTCGTATCGGACAAAAAAACAATGTCATGGTACACAAAATGGTTTGTCGTGGCACGATAGAAGAAAAAATTGATCGGCTTATTGCTGAAAAGCAAGCCGTAGCGGAAGATATTTTGAGTCAGGGAACCGGCTCGCTGTTAACCGAAATGAGTGATGAGGCACTGATTGAGCTAGTGTCCCTAGATGTAGATCAGGTGGATCTGTAGTACACAAACAGAACATAAAAAGAACACATAGAAGAACACAAAAAGAAGAGACAACACTATGAATTATGGTTGGCGTCCGTATGTGCCGGTGGCAAAACGCCGGGAGCAAACGGCAAAAAAAATGAATAAACTCCGTAAGAAAGGAATGACGATAGAACCGATTAGCATTGAGGGTCGAAAAATTACACGCACTTTCTGGGGTAACGCCTGGTGTCAACATATCGAATCTTTCAGCGATTACGAGAATCGATTACCCCGAGGTCGTACCTATGCTCGCAATGGTTCGGTCTGTCATTTATCGGTTCAAAAAGGCAAAATAGAGGGCATCGTTAGTGGCTCCGAGCTTTATAATATCCGCGGTGAGATTAAACCACTGTCAAAAAATAGTTGGCAACAGATAAAAACACGCTGCTCAGGTCACATTGGCTCGGTGCTGGAGCTTCTTCAAGGAAAATTGTCTGATAATATTATGAGTGTGGTGACTGATTCCCAGCACGGCTTGTTCCCCAGCCCAAAAGAAATACAACTCAGCTGCGACTGTCCTGACTGGGCTGATCTCTGTAAACATCTGGCCGCTGTGCTTTATGGTATTGGTGCTCGTTTGGATGAATCACCGGAATTGTTGTTTGCCCTAAGAGGTGTTGATCATAACGAATTAATTAGTACCGATATTCAACTGCCATCTACAGGCAAACGACGACGCATTAGCGGCGATATTGCCGATGTATTTGGTGTTGAGCTAAGTCAGAATAACGAAGCAAGTGAAATTGTCGCGGTAACGAAATCTCCGCGCGCAACACCTCCTCGCTCAACATCAGTAAAAAAATCGACTACTACTAGAAAATCCGCGACGTTAGCAGACAAGAAAATTGATCCATTTAACGCCACCGGCCCAGCCGTACGCCGATTAAGACAGCAGCTAGACATGAACAAGACCCAATTTGCCACACTTATTGGTGTCAGCTTAACCACAATAACCCACTGGGAAGGTAAACGCGGAAAGCTATCGTTAAAGGACACGTCATTGAATGCGTTATCCAGGCTTTCTAAGCTTTCATCTGATGCAGCCTGGAAGCGATTGAAAAAAGGCGGTGGGTGTTAATGAGCTCAGATGGCAGGCACTCTCCTGCTCCACTCTCCTGCTCCTCTCTTCTATCTGGCTGGGGCTTGATTAACACTCAATAATGTTTGCTTATGGCCGAAAGCGAAATAAAATCCCGATTAACTTAATAATGTTAACTGCCCTAGTGTAAGTTTTCGGCAGTTTGGGTTTCAATCTCCTATACTGGGAGTTGTATTGAGGTTTTGTAATTTTAGTGCATGTTTTGTAGTAATACTACTTTTTTGGTTTTCAAGCTAAAGGGTAAAAGCCTTTTAAAACCGTTGTTTAGGGGGGGAGTGAAGTTTTTTGGTTTTTTTGTAGTGCTAGGCAGAAGGAAAGTCGAAGCAATTGAAAAAAAACAGGAATTCGTGTAAAATTACTACAAGATCTGTGCTGAATGCCTATAACAACAAGTAAGGTCAAAGCCAGTCCACATTTTTTCATCTGAACCACATATGAATTAAGGCATCAGTGATAACCCAATCGTTGATGAATGAAGAGTCTGTAGCTAATAGCAAGAGTTGAATAAATTTGTTCCGAGGCTAAGTGTTATGTTGCTGAAGATAACGATGAATCAACCTTCTTTGTGTAGCTCTCGTATAGCTCTTATTATAAAATAAACGATCCCGAAAGGGTGAGTATTGAGGAGAAAACATGTCACACGATATTGAATCCCAGGAATGGCTAGATGCATTCTCATCCCTAGTAAAGCATGCAGGTAAAGACCGCGCCGCTGAAATTCTTAGCAAATTAGGTGAGCAAGCGGGCAGTAGTGGTGTTGATGTTGCTTCATCCATCCGCACCGCTTATGTGAATACTATTGCTAAACAAGACGAAATTAAAGCGCCAGGTAATCCGGAAATGGATCGTCGTATCCGCTCGTTGATACGTTGGAATTCCATGGCTATGGTGATGAAAGCCAATAGTAACGATGATGGCCTAGGTGGTCATATCGCTTCTTACCAATCCGCAGCCGTATTATATGAAACGGGTTTCGAGTATTTCTTTCATGCTGACGGCAACGATCGTTTGGGTGACTTGGTGTACTACCAAGGGCATAGTTCGCCGGGTATGTATGCGCGTTCGTATTTGGAAGGACGCCTAACCGAAGATCAGCTAGATAATTTTCGCCGAGAAGTCGATGGTAAGGGCTTATCCTCTTATCCTCACCCATGGCTAATGCCTGATTACTGGCAGTTTCCCACGGTTTCTATGGGCCTGGGTCCGATTACCTCTATTTATCAGGCGCGCTTTATGCGCTACCTGACGGCCCGAGGCTTAGTCGAAGAAAATAAAGCCCGCAAGGTGTGGGCATTTTTAGGTGATGGTGAGTGTGATGAGCCAGAAACCTTAGGCGCAATTGCCTTAGCCGCACGAGAACATTTAGATAACCTGACTTTTGTCATCAACTGTAACCTACAGCGCCTTGATGGTCCTGTGCGGGGTAACGGTAAAATTGTACAGGAGCTAGAAGGTGTCTTCCGTGGTGCTGGATGGAATGTCATTAAAGTCCTTTGGGGCGCTGGTTGGGATAAATTATTAGCGAAAGATACTACGGGTTTATTGATCAAACGCATGAACGAAGTCGTGGATGGTGAGCTACAAGCCTGTAAAGCCAATGGTGGCGCTTACACTCGTGAGCATTTCTTTGGCAAATACCCTGAGCTTTTAGAACTGGTTAGTGATTTAAGTGATACAGAAATTTATCAGCTAAACCGAGGCGGTAACTCGGATGAAAAAGTCTATGCCGCTTATGCTCAAGCCGTAGCGCATAAAGATCAGCCTACCGTTATTCTTGCTCAAACCGTCAAAGGGTATGGTATGGGCGAAGCAGGCGAAGCGATTAACGAAACTCACTCAGTGAAAAAGCTAGACATGGATAGCCTTAAGCAATTCCGTGATCGATTCGAATTACCTTTTAGCGATGAAGAGCTAAAAGAGTTGCCTTACTACCGTCCAGCGGCGGATAGTCCAGAAATGATTTATCTACATGAGCAGCGTAAAAAATTAGGTGGCTATTTACCTGCCCGCCGTAGTGAAGTTGAAACCTTAACCCTGCCTGAATTGGACGTATTTAAGTCGCAGTTAAGCGGTACCGGTGAGCGTCAAATCTCTACTACCATGTCATTTGTACGTATCCTTTCTACCCTAGTGAAAGACAAGAACATGGGAGCACGAGTGGTGCCTATTGTTCCCGATGAAGCGCGTACCTTCGGGATGGAAGGCATGTTCCGCCAAATAGGCATTTATGCGGCGGCAGGCCAAAAATATGTGCCTTACGATTCAGATCAAATCATGTTTTATAAAGAAGATGAAAAAGGTCAAATGTTGGAGGAAGGCATTAACGAAGCAGGTGCTATGTCGTCGTGGATTGCTGCTGCGACTTCTTACAGCACTAACGGCGTGTCCATGGTGCCATTCTATATTTACTATTCTATGTTCGGTTTCCAGCGTATTGGTGATCTCGCTTGGTTAGCGGGTGATATGCAGGCGCGTGGCTTTATGATCGGTGCGACTGCTGGACGTACGACGTTGAATGGTGAAGGTCTACAGCACGAAGATGGTCACAGCTTAATCATGGCGAATACCATTCCTAATTGTAAGTCTTATGATCCGACCTACAATTATGAATTAGCGGTGATTATTCAAGATGGTATGAAGCGTATGTATGCAGACAAAGAAAACTGCTTCTACTACATCACCACCATGAATGAAAACTATCAGCACCCAGCAATGCCTGCAGGCGTAGAAGACGGTATTATTAAAGGCATTTATAAACTGCATGCCGGCACTAGCAAGAAAAAGAACCGTGTACAGCTCATGGGTTCGGGTACTATCTTGCGTGAAGTGGAAGCAGCAGCAGATATTTTGCGTAATGATTATAGTGTGGAAGCGGATGTATGGAGCGTGACCAGTGTGAATGAATTGGCACGGGACGGTCAGGATGTGAACCGTTACAATATGATGCATCCAGAAGCTAAAGCTAAAACTGCGTACATTACCCAGCAATTAGCTAAGGCTAAGGGGCCAGTCGTGGCGGCAACGGATTATATGAAAATGCACTTCGAGCAACTGCGTGACTTTATCCCCGCACCATTAACTATACTAGGTACAGATGGCTTTGGGCGCAGTGATAGTCGTCAACAATTACGTAGCTTTTTTGAAGTTAATCGTTATTATGTGGTGGTTGCCGCACTAAAAGCATTAGCTGATGAAGGTGCGATTAAATCTAGCGTAGTCACAAAAGCCATTCATGATTTTGGTCTTGATGCTGACAAAGTTAATCCAATGAGTGTATAACAACTTATTTAATGTTTTAGGAGAGAGTACACAGTGACCAAACAAATCGTTTCTGTTCCTGATATTGGCGGCGCTGAAGGCGTTGAAGTGATCGAAATTTCTATTGCGGTAGGTGATAATGTCGAGAAAGATCAAGATATTTTAACGCTTGAAACAGATAAAGCGTCTATGGACATCCCCTGTCCTGTAGGCGGTAAAGTAACCGCCTTAAAGATGAGTATTGGCGACAAAGTATCCGAGGGTGATGCCCTGATTGAGGTTGAAGTAGAAGCCGTGGGAGAAGCTAGTGTCGTGGACAGTGCACCAGCACCCGTTGCCGCAGCTACATCCAATAACGCTAGTGCTGAAAGTGCTGAAATAACGGTAGTGGTTCCCGAAGGTGCTGAAGGCGCTGAAGTGATAGAGCTATGTGTTGCCCCAGGCGATGCAGTCGCCGAAGGTGATTCACTTATCGTGCTGGAAACGGATAAAGCCTCAATGGAAGTGCCGGCACCACAAGCGGGGACTGTAATTAGCTTCATTATGAAGCCAGGTGATACCACCGAAGAGGGTGCTGCTATCCTAACCTTGGCGATTGGCGGTGCAGCTCCAGTATCCTCTCCTTCTCCTGTACAAGCAGCGACTCCTGCCGCTGTGGCAAGTGCTCCAGTATCCGCATCATCGGAAGAGCATAACCAAGAATATATAAAGGTACCTGAAGGTGCCGAAGATGCTGAAGTCATTGAAGTGTGTGTTGCGGTTGGCGATGAAGTCGCCGAAGGCGATTCGCTCATTGTATTAGAAACTGATAAAGCCTCGATGGAAATTCCAGCATCACAATCGGGTAAAGTCGTTTCTATCAGCATTAAGCAAGGCGATAAAACCAGTGTTGGTGATGACATTTTGGTATTAGCAGTTGCCGGCTCTGCAGTAGTGGCTCCAGTGGCAGCGCCTTTAGCACCAACACCAACACCTGCACCAGCAGTTACAAAGCAGACACCTGCACCTACTATTGCGCCAAGTGAAGCGGCTATCGCTACCGCGAGCAAGTCCACCGATGTTTATGCAGGTCCTGCAGTACGCAAATTTGCCCGCGAGATGGCCGTTGATTTAACCCAAGTATCAGGTACGGGTGATCGTTCGCGTATTATCAAAGACGATATCAAGTCTTATGTTAAACAAGTGATGACCGGTCAAAAAGCATCGCCAGCCGCTGCTGCGACAGGTGCGACGTCGGTTACAGGAACAGGCATTCCCGCTATTCCAGCGGTTGATTTCTCTAAGTTTGGCGACATTGACATGTTGCCAATGAGTAAAATCAAAAAACTGACAGCTGCGAATATGCAGCGCAACTGGCTAAACGTTCCACACGTAACGCAGTTTGATGATGCAGACATTACCGATCTTGAGACCTTCCGTAAGGGCTTAAAAGCCGAAGCAGAAAAGCGTGGCGTTAAATTAACGCCGCTACCTTTCTTATTAAAAGCTTGTGCCGCCGCCTTAGTGGCAGAGCCGAGTTTTAATGTCTCGCTACACCATGACGGCGAACACATTGTGCAGAAAAAATACGTCAATATCGGTGTGGCTGTCGATTCTCCTGTGGGTCTTGTTGTCCCCGTCATTCGTGATGTAGACAAAAAAGGTCTGTGGGAGTTAGCGGCTGAGTTTATGGCCATCATTGATAAAGCGCGTAACGGTAAATTAACAGCCAAAGATATGCAGGGCGGTTGTTTTACAATTTCTAGCTTGGGTGCCATGGGCGGTCAGGGCTTTACCCCTATTGTTAATGCACCAGAAGTCGCTATCTTAGGTGTCTCGAAAGCAGAGATGAAACCTAAGTGGAATGGCAGTGAATTTGTTCCCCGCAATATGTTGCCTTTATGTCTATCCTACGATCACCGTGCCATTAACGGCGGTGATGCGGGTCGTTTCTTCAACTACCTCAATAGTGTGATAGGTGATGTAAGGCGTTTATTGTTGTAAATAAGTGCTGTAGAATGCCTTGCATTCACTGGTACTTTTATAGTTATACAAAAAGCGAGTCTTAAAGACTCGCTTTTTGCTTTTCTTGTTTAGCGTATCATATCGCCCTCACGACGAGGGGTACATCAAAAACGCAGGAATAGTTTTTGTGTCTGATCACCGAGTTTAATTACCCCGCCACCGAGTTTAATAATTTCACTATGTTTTCCTTAATCACCAACAACACCTATAACGTAAAAAATGATGTCCTGTCCGGAATCACGGTTGCCTTCGCGCTAGTGCCGGAAGCAGTTGCCTTTGCTTTTGTGGCAGGTATTGAACCGATGGTAGGTTTATATGCGGCGTTTATGATGGGCTTACTCACCAGTGTCTTTGGAGGCCGCCCTGGTATGATTTCGGGTGCGACAGGGGCAACAGCGGTAGTCATGGTGTCCTTAGTAGCGTTACATGGCATACAGTATTTATTTGCTGCAGTGCTGTTGGCGGGTATTTTTCAAATTATTGCCGGGATATTAAAGTTGGGTAAATATATCCGTATTGTTCCTCATCCGGTGATGCTGGGTTTTGTTAATGGTTTGGCCATCGTGATCTTCCTGGCTCAACTCTCCCAGTTTAAAGTCTTAGATGCGTCGGGATTATCGGTGTGGATGGAAGGCTCAATGCTTTACATTATGGCGGCATTGATTATCGTCACCATGTTGATCATGCATTTTTTACCTAAAATAACCACCGCCGTGCCTGCGGGCTTAGTTGCCATTGTGACGGTGACACTAGTAGTCGTTGGCTTAGATCTCGATGCTCGTAACGTATTAGATTTTGTCCGTGATATGTTACCCGCGGATCAAGCGGCCACGGCAACGTTAAAAGGTGAACTACCAAGCTTTGCTGTTCCTCTAGTGCCTTTTACTGTTGATACTTTGTGGATTATCTTGCCCTATGCAGCCATTATTGCGGCGATTGGTTTGATTGAATCCTTATTAACACTAACGCTCATTGATGAGATTACTAATACCCGTGGGCAAGGAAATCGTGAGTGTATTGGCCAAGGTATCGCCAATACGACTAATGGTTTTTTTGGTGGCATGGGTGGCTGTGCGATGATTGGCCAAAGTATGATTAACATTAACTCCGGCGGTCGTGGTCGATTATCGGGTATCACTGCGGCGGTGGTTTTATTGTTATTTATATTATTCGGTTCATCATTAATTGAAATTGTTCCCTTAGCGGCATTAGTCGGGGTGATGTTTATGGTGGTGTTAGGCACCTTTGAGTGGACGTCACTGCGCTTAATCGGCAAGATTCCTACTACGGACATATTTATTATTATTTTAGTGTCAGCCGTCACCGTAGCAACTGATTTAGCGATTGCTGTGATTGTGGGGGTGATTGTTTCCGCCTTAGTTTTTGCATGGAAACACGCACAACATATTTTAGTCGATACCTATATCGATGAGGCTGGATATAAAGTCTACGATCTACGTGGACCCATTTTCTTTGGTTCGGTAGCGTATTTTAAAGACTTATTTGATATCGAAAATGACCCAGAGCACGTGGTGATAGAATTTAAGCGCTCACGCGTCAGCGATCACTCTGGTATTGAAGCCTTAGATAATCTAGCGGAAAAATACCAAGCAGCGGGTAAAAAATTACATCTGCGTCACCTTAGCCCCGAATGTCGCCAATTATTAAAGCGCGCAGGAAATTTATGTGAAGTTAATGTAATGGAAGATCCAAACTATCGTGTAGCTACCGATGAGCTAGAGTGAGAGCATAACTAATACCAATTAGTATTTATATAATGATATGAGTGTTTCAAAATAAAATACAGTATCGATATTTTCGTGAGGGCGCAATGAAGTTTTTAGATTTAAACGAATGCGAAAATAATGCTTTGTTAGAAGCTGATATATGTATTGTAGGTAGTGGCCCTGTTGGATTATCTGTCGCTAAAGAATTTGCAGGAACTGATGTTAAGATTCTTATTTTAGAAAGTGGTGGTTTACATATAGAAGAAAACTCAGAGAAGCTCTATGAAATAGAGAGTGTCGGTGATCCTCGTCGTATAAACCAGAGAAATCTACGCTGCCGCATCTTTGGTGGTAGTTCACATATATGGACGGGAAGATGCGCGCCTTTTGATGGGCTTGATTTTGAGCGTCGTGATTGGGTGCCTTTTTCTGGTTGGCCTTTTAATCAAAAAGAGTTAAATCCATATATGGAAAGAGCGGCTATCAATCTCGGTTTAGGCCCTCATTGTTATGATGAAAGTCTTTGGGGAAAATTTAAAGTTAGTCGTCCAGAGCCATCATTAAACACTGAAGTGTTGTCGCCTTTTTTCTGGCAATTTAGTAAAAGTCCACGAAGTCCGCATCTCTCGGTTGATTTTGGTAAAGATACTTTTTTAGATGATGCAGATAATATTACAGTTTTGCTACATGCCAATGTCACTCAAATTAATACTAATGACAATGTGGATAAATTTTAATCCGTTAATATTAGTACACTTGATAGTAGGAAAGGCACCGTAAATGCTAGCGCTCTTGTTTTAGGGTGTGGAGGTATTGAAAATGCTCGTTTACTACTAGCCTCAAATAATAAGGTAAAAGCAGGCTTGGGTAACCATAGTGATATGGTTGGGCGTTTTTTATCGGACCATATTTTATTTATTTTAGGAGACTTTGACCCTAAAAATAGTGATTCAGTTAGAGATCGATTTGGTCATTATTGGCTTGATAGAGATGGCCAGCGTCATGTTTATTTGCATGGGATGTCTTTAAGTGACGATATTCAAAAAACTGAAAAATTATTAAGGTGTCATGCTTTTATAGAAGAGTATGACGTACCTAAAGATAACCCTTGGGCAGCAGTTAGCGATTTGGTTGCTACGTTAAAGTTTAGAAAAGGCAATCAACGATTTATTAAAAATATTAAAAGTATTATTTTTAATATGAGTGAGTTTATTCAAGGGCTGTATCGTCGAATAGTAAAGCATCGGCCTCAATTAATGCATGCAAAGAAAGTTCAAATTCATTGTATGTTAGAACAGCTCCCTGACCCAAATAGTAGAGTGACACTATCTAAAGAAAAAAGCGATGTATTGGGTATGCCAATCTCAGTAATAGATTGGAAAATAAGTGAGCTAGAAAGAAAAACAGCGATTAGAATGAGAGAGCTGATTTGCCAAGAATTTTTGCGGTTAGGTTTGCCTACCCCTAAAATATTGCCTCACTTAGATGACGACGCTAGCTGGAAGAGCTTTTCTTCCGAAAAAGCACATCCTACAGGCACAACACGTTTGTCTGACGACCCAAATAAAGGCGTTGTTGATACGAATCTTCAGGTTCATGGTATTGAAGGTTTATTTGTTGCTGGTAGTTCAGTATTCCCAACTGCCGGTGCAGCTAATCCTACTTTAATGATCGTTGCTCTAGCAATACGTTTGGCGGATCACATGAAACTGTCCTATTTTAATAAAGTATAACCCTTCGCTAGGTAACGTAAGATTTTAGTTGTCGTGTGGGTAAGATAGTTACCTTTCTTTAGTCTGAGAAGTCAGTTTCAATTGGCCTCATTTTTCGGGGCTATTAATCCATGATTACTGGAAACCTTACTATCGTTACGAACGGTGCGATCATGTTTATGTAACGCGCATCATCAGAGTGAGTTAACCCGAGTGTATGAGCAAGACGGTCAAAAATGGGCGTTAACGATGGAGGTGTTACTCGACCAGATAAACCATGAAGGAAAACCCCTTGGCTCCATACACAAGTAACCAGGGCGAGCGTGATCTACGAATGACAAAGGTGCAACAAAAAATATCGGGATGTTTCAGATCTAAGATGGGGGCAGATATTTATTGTCGTAGCCGCAGTTATTTATCGACATGTAGGAAACATAAGGTGGGCGTAGGCGAGGCTTTGGGACGTCTATTTGCGGGTGAATGGCCTGATTTTATTCAGAAAAAGTTGAACGAACTAAGTTGATGCGCTGAGCTGAATAGTGAATGAGTTTTTACTGATTCAGGGTTGAAGGGTTGAAGGGTTGAAGGGTTGAAGGGTTGAAGGGTTGAAGGGTTGAAGGGTTGAAGGGTTGAAGCGGTGGCCACTCTTTCTTAAAAATGATCTGTTTTCATGTTTTTTTTCTTCTATGGCCGATACGCTAGCCTAGTGATAGGTTAGTTTTCAACGGTTAACCGACCATTCACTATGCTAGCTTTTATCTCGAGTCGATTGAGGACGCTAGAGAGAAAAAACTCATCATCTGCTGAAAAATAAGGTAGTCGGTTATTTTTAGAAAGATAGTCAATAAATAGACGCCATTGTTCAGAACTTTCACAAGCGGGAGCCACAATAGAGATGAGCGCTGCCGTTTTTTGGCTTTCACTGAGTTCGTTGGCTTTTGCGCTACTCCGCATACTCTGAATAGCAAAGTAAACCGCAATCGCCAAGCTAGTGATTGATATGAATAAAGCAGTTAACGCAATGGTAGTGTCCATGTTGCCTCCGAAAGACGATGGGTGTAATAAGACGCGAGCCTTATTGTATCGTTATAACGTTTACGATCATTTAACATCAATAGATAGTTGATAGCTACCCAATTAAAAACTTTACGATGTTTATGTAAAGTATAGTTAAACCTAGAAATGGCAGTTGAATCACGAAAGTCTGCACAAGTTATTGATGCACCTAGAAAATCTTAGTATTCGCTCACGACCAATAAGGTCGCTACGCGATACTAAAATTTCCTATGCACACCAATAACTTGCACAGCTTTTTCGCGCCAACTGCCGTTTCTAGGTTAAATAGATTGAGGGTCAATTTTTGGGTAAAGGGCTCTGTTAAGATTCGACATTAATTTTTATGCCTTGGTCTAATACAGGAGGCTTCAAGATGTCTTTAGTGCTAACCGATCTGTTTTTTGAACCTGAGGAAGCCCGATGTATAAAAAGCTGATGTTTGTCTTTAGTTTCTCACTTCTATCTTGCCTTACACTTGCAGCAGAGCTTCAGCCATTTGCCAGCGATGGGTGTAGTGCATTTCCTGATGGCAATTTCAAGCACAATGAACTTTGGCTGGAATGCTGTACAGCTCATGATTATACGTATTGGAAGGGTGGAACTTATAGTGAGCGCTTGGATGCAGATTTAGCATTGAAACAATGTGTCGCCACTGTTGGCGAAAAAAAGATCGCATTCATTATGCTTGCAGGTGTTCGTGTGGGAGGCTCCCCATTTTTCCCAACGACCTTTCGTTGGGGTTATGGCTGGTCTTACCCTAAGTTTTATGGCTCTCTTACAGAGGCGGAACTCGAAGAAGTAAAAAAACTTAAACCGCGAGAATAGCACTTATATTCTGTAGTACATTCCCTTCGGAATTTTATAACCGCTTTTATTTTTGTGTGGAAAATACTAATGCTATTCCTGCGCCCATAAAGGTGGAGCCGAATGCCCGTGGTAACCATTGTGAGCTTAACGCTCGAGTGGAGCCACGGAGTAGTTTTTCACCCCAGTAAGCATAGGCAAGCAAGCATAAGGCAGAGCAAGTAATAAGGGTAGCCACTAAAATACTAAACTGCGGTAGTAGCGCTTGTTGAGTTGAGATAAATTGGGGGAATAGGGCAGTGGTGAAGACAATGGCTTTGGGGTTAGTCAATGACACTAAAATTCCTTGAAAATAATAGCCACGTTTTCTTTCCGTCAGCTTTTCCCCTGTTGCATTAAGCGGTAACTGTATGCCATTACGCCAAAGCATCAGACCTAAATAGAAAAGATACATTGCGCCTAGCAACTTAATCATCAAAAACGCGACTGATGAATGAATTACTAGTGCACTCAGTCCCAGTACCGAACATAAAGACATTAAAAATAAGCCAGAAATGTTTCCCCAAATGGTTAGCAGCGTTTTTACCCAACCAGAGGCTAAGGAATGGGTGATAACCAATAAGATGGCCGGTCCGGGGGTAATGGTGGCGATGATGGCAATAGCAAGAAAACCTAACCAAATGTCGATATTCATTGAAAGTTATTTACCCCGTTTTTTAGTCTGTAGAGTGAAAATTCTATTCTTTTGATAGTGCCTGTTCTGAAAGTTCTTCTTTGATATAGCGTTTCATCATTCTGCTAGTAAGGAATGTGGAAGACCATATCCATGCTAAACCGAGTAAAAAAAATAATAACCAGAAAAACAAATACTTCGGTGCTAAAGTGCCGCCAAGAAATATTATCAGTACAGGGACGATGGATGCGCGCCACGATTTTTTTACCAAGCCATCAATATGGCTTAATGCCTTTTCTTTGGTGTCGACCTGAGCATCTCTGAAAATGCTAATCAGGTATTGATAGTTTTCTTCTTTACTGGGTTTTTTGGGCAGCATACGCAGTGCATTCCTAGCGGTTGATTCAGAGAGGTTACATTTTAGCATGCTAGGAGGCGGTCAGTGGTGACGATATTTAATTTTTTGGCGGGGGTTAATCTACGTAAAGGACCCGTAAGATTCGACCAATCAACATTCTTACCTGCGCCATTAACGCGATGATTAACCCACAGCCAATCAAGATTAACCCTAGCAGTGTAAAAATTTCTTGCGTAAGTGAAGGTGCAAGTAATTGCGCTGCGCTATAGATAACACTTAATCCCCACAAAAAGATCACTGCCCCTAGCTTAAAGCGAGGGAACACCTTTTCTGGTGGGGTTATGTAATGTTGGTATAGGGCTTTGCGTAGTGTTGGTTTCATACCGTATATATTAATTTAGCGGTTAAGTGACATACTTCATAGTATAGTTCAATACAATCAAGAGAGGGTTTTAATGGTGACAGCCTACGTTTATAGCCGTGGCAGTTGCATGCATTAGTGTTGCACTTATTCGGTTCGTACCAAGCCTTTGTTAAGTTTTAGTCTTATTCCAACACCAATAGGCAAACATGAGTCATCACGAAGTGCACAAAATTCATCGCTCTGGCTGGTTACGTGCTGCCGTATTGGGTGCGAATGACGGCATTATTGCTACGGCTAGCTTAATGATGGGTGTGGCAGCGCGGGGACTGGTATTGACAGTATGCTGCATCGGGAGCGCGGGCTTGGTGGCTGGCGCTATGTCGATGGCGGCGGGGGAGAACGTATCGGTGTGCTCGCAGGCGGACATTGAAAAAGCCGACCTAGCATTAGAGCAGGCGTCTATAGAACATGACGATGAACATGAAAAAGAAGAGCTGGCGCAAATTTATGCGGCTCGGGGCGTGAGTGCTGAACTGGCAAACCAGGTGGCTGAAGAATTGATGATTCACGATGCCTTGGGAGCACATGCTCGAGATGAGCAGGGGATTGTTGAGCATTTAAGCGCGCGTCCTGTACAGGCGGCACCTGTCCGGTGGCCTTTACCTTGGGCGCTATGCTGCCATTATTAATGCTATTGTTGATTGTTGCATGGCAGCTAGAAGCCCAGTTAGTTTGGATTTTAGCGATTGCCTCTTTGTTCTTTCTAGCGTCTTTAGGCGGAGCGGCTGCATGGGTCGGTGGTGCGCGAGTTTCTGTTGCGGTATTGCGGGTTACATCTTGGGGCGCGTTGGCGATGTTAATAACGGCGGGAGAGGGGCAACTGTTTAGTGTGGTGGTGTAATGCCAATCCCAATCAGTATTCCCCCATAAGTACTTGTGTACTAAGCTGCTAGACGTAAGACGCTTTACTTCACTATGTTGAGTTTTTAAAGCGTCTTACGTCTCACTTCTAACGTCTCACTTATTTTTCATTTAAGGGTGTATCTAGCTTGGCTTTTCTTATAAAATACCCTTAGTTTATTTTCCCGCTTATTTTTTAGTCTATTTAATTACGAGGTGTTATACCCCCATGGAAATCGTGGATACTCTTAAAGAACAAATTGCAGCAAATGACATTATTCTTTACATGAAAGGCTCGCCTAATGCGCCACAGTGCGGTTTTTCTATGAAGACATCACAGGCAGTAATGGCCTGTGGCAAACGCTTTGCGTATGTTGATGTGCTGACTAATCCCGACGTTCGTGCGCATTTACCGGCTTATGCTAATTGGCCTACGTTCCCACAATTATGGGTTAAAGGTGAATTGGTCGGCGGTTGTGACATCATTACCGAAATGCATGAAAAAGGTGAACTGCAGCCGTTGCTGAATGAAGCTGTTCCAGCCGAAGAGGGTGGGGAGTAATTACCCAGTTACAGGTCACATTAGTTCAGCCAGATCTGCTTTGGCTGAACCCCCAAGCCAACCTTGATCATCTTTCCCAATTATTGTCGGGCATCCCAGACAACACAGACCTAGTCGTTTTACCTGAAATGTTTACCTCCGGTTTTACGCAAAACCCAGAGCCGCTATACGGTAACCAACACACCATCGAATGGATGAAAAGCCAGGCGACGCTGCACAATATTGCCCTTGTAGGTAGTGTTGCCTGTGCAGTAGTCGGTTCGAGTGAACTGCGAAATAATTTTGTTAATCGCTTGTTCTTCGTCACCCCTGGCTCTGATGGGGATGGCGACGGTGAATTACACTATTATGATAAGTGTCATTTATTTGCGATGGGAGGGGAACACGAACGCTATCAGCCAGGCAAGCAGCGCAGTGTAGTGAATTACAAAGGCTGGCGTTTTTTGCTCACAGTGTGTTATGACCTGCGTTTCCCGGTTTTTTGTCGTAATCGGAATGATTATGACGTGATGTTATGTGTGGCGAATTGGCCGCAGTCACGTCGACATCCATGGCGTACCTTATTGCAAGCAAGAGCGATTGAAAATCAAGCTTATGTCCTCGGCGTTAATCGTGTGGGTAAGGACGGTAATGGTTTGGAGTACAGTGGTGACTCAATGGCGGTTAATTTTTGGGGCGAAATAGTTGCCGATGGCCCCCAAGGCAAAGAGCAGTTATTGAACGCAACCCTCGATAGAGAAACATTGCTAGCCGCGCGAAAGTCTTTCCCTGTAGCGAATGACGCGGATGCTTTTGAGTTGACCTAACGTAGATGAAAGCCACGTAGATAAAAGGCGAAAAATCCAGCCTGTAAAGTAAAGTGATGCTATAAAATTTTTGTGCAATAGCGTATTATTACCTTTTTTAATCGCTAAGAATAAAAGAAAGAAGACTATGGATTTGGAGCAAATCAGACAATGATTCTCTGCATCGATTTTTTTGTTTAACGTCCAATTACAGGAGATAAAAATGGCCGTTCTTGTTGGTAAACCCGCCCCAGATTTTACAGCGCCTGCAGTGCTAGGTTCTGGTGAAATTAATGAAAATTTTCACTTTGCAGAAGCAACAAAAGGTAAAAAAACCGTGGTGTTTTTCTACCCACTAGACTTTACTTTTGTATGCCCTTCAGAGTTGTTAGCCTTTGATCATCGCATCAGTGAATTCGAAAAACGTGGCGTTGTGGTTATTGGTGTTTCTATCGACAGCCATTGGACACACAACGCCTGGCGCAATACCCCTATTAATGATGGCGGTATTGGCGCTGTTGCTTATACCTTAGTCGCTGATATGAAACATGAAATTTGCCAGGCTTATGATGTTGAATCAGAAGGTGGTGTTGCTTATCGTGGTTCGTTCTTAATTGATGAAGATGGTTTAGTACGTCATCAAGTGGTGAATGATTTACCTTTAGGTCGTAATGTAGATGAAATGCTACGGATGATTGATGCACTAGCTTTTCATCAGAAGCATGGTGAAGTTTGTCCTGCAGGCTGGAAAGACGGTGATGACGGTATGGTAGCGAGCCCAGATGGCGTTGCTGCGTATTTGAATGATAATGCCGGCAGTTTATAGCCAGCAGTCTATAAGTTAAGAATAAAAAAACGGGGGCTAGATAGCCCCCGTTTTTTAGTTAGACGTTATATGTGAGACGTTTTACTTCGCTGCGCTCAGCTTTTTAAAGCGTCCCACTGCCAACGTCTCACTTATTTTTTTATCGTTGTAAATGCTCAAGCTTGCCTTCCACACCATCCCACTCTTCGGCGTCTTCTGGGGCTTCTTTCTTCTCGGTAATATTCGGCCATACTTCGGCTAGTTCAGCATTCAATTCTAGAAAAACTTCTTCTTTTTCGGGAAGCTCATCTTCTGAGAAAATCGCATCTACAGGACATTCTGGCTCACATAAAGCGCAATCAATACACTCGTCAGGGTGAATAACAAGAAAATTAGGGCCTTCATAAAAACAATCCACAGGACATACTTCAACGCAGTCTGTGTGTTTACATTTAATACAATTTTCCCCAACAACAAATGTCATGGTATTACAACTCCTGGTACTTTACTTTGGTGATATTATAGGCAGCGAACTTCCCGTAAGCGGATAATTACATAAGGATATAATAGTTCAAGGGCGGCATTCTAGCGGTTTTTTGTCACTTTGTTAATCGCTTATAGTAAAAAAATGGCTAGGCCTGCGTTTTAGGCCCAGATTTTTATTACTTAGCGGCTTTCTTTAAATCAAATAAAATTTCTAAGGCTTGGCGTGGCGTTAACTCATTGGGGTTAATGCTAGCCAGCGTCTCTAGAACAGGGTGTGGAGCGCTTGGAAATAGATCGTTTTGCGTAGGCTTAATGGCTTGGGTTATGGATGCAGAAGGGGGAGTGTTGAGAGCCTCATGGTGTAAGCTATGGGGATGCTGGCCGCTTTCTAACAGTGTTAGCTGCTGTTGGGCTTCGGCAATCACTGACTGCGGAATACCGGCTAGTTTAGCGACCTGCAAGCCATAGCTTTGGCTCGCAGCACCTTCTTCAATACGGTGTAGAAAGACAATGTTATCGTTATGCTCGACGGCAGATAGATGCACATTACAAACGCCCTCGATCGATTCAGGCAAACTGGTAATTTCAAAATAGTGGGTGGCAAATAAACACAGCGCTTGAATCTGTTGCGCTAAATGTTGGGCACAAGCCCAAGCTAAGGATAGTCCATCAAAAGTGCTAGTGCCGCGACCAATCTCATCCATCAATACCAAACTATGACGGCTGGCATTTTGTAAAATATTCGCGGTTTCGGTCATCTCCACCATAAAGGTAGAGCGGCCACCGGCCAAATCATCCGATGAGCCGATACGGGTAAAAATACGATCGACAATACTAATCGTCGCACTCTTTGCAGGCACATAACTACCGATATGCGCGAGCAATACGATGAGTGCGGTTTGCCGCATATAAGTCGATTTGCCCCCCATATTAGGGCCGGTAATAATCAGCATGCGTCGTTCGTGGCTGAGCGAAACATCATTAGGCACAAAGGGTGCTGAACCCGCTAAGACTGCTTCCACTACCGGATGGCGACCATCTTCAATGGTAATGGTATTGCTTTCTGTGGCGGTGAGTGTCGGGCAGGCAAAGTGTAATCGCTCGGCTCGTTCGGCTAAGGTACTTAATACATCCAGCTCTGCAATACCTGCGGCTGAGGTTTGTAGGGCTAATAATTGCTCGTTAAGCTGCTCGATCAACTGTTCATATAGGGCTTTTTCACGGCTAAGCGCGCGACTCTTTGCCGATAAGGCTTTATCTTCAAAGGCTTTGAGTTCGGGAGTAATAAAGCGCTCGGCATTCTTTAAGGTTTGTCGACGAATATATTCCACCGGCGCTTTATCGGACTGCGCGCGACTAATCTCAATATAATAACCATGCACGCGGTTATAGCCGACTTTTAATGTGGCAATACCCGTGCGTTGCTTTTCTTGCGTTTCCAAATCAATTAAAAACTGTCCCGCATGCGAGCTAATATTACGCAACTCATCTAACTCACTATCATAACCCTCGGCTATCACTCCACCATCGCGTATGACTACGGGTGGGTTTTCAATAATGGCTTTTTCAAGCAGGGTGACTACATCAGGAAAAGTACTAATATTGGTGCTTAATTGCTGCAATAGTTCGCTATCGTGTTCTGCCAATAAGGTTTGTAGTGCCGGATACACCGCTAGCGATAAACACAGGCGAGATAAATCTCGTGGCCGAGCAGAACGTAAAGCGATACGCGCTAAAATCCGTTCTAAATCGCCAATGGCCTTTAAGGTCTCGTGCATGGGCTCAAAGCGGTAATGGCTTAATAGGCCACTAATCGCTGTTTGGCGCTGAACCAAACTATCCTGCTGGGTCAGTGGGCGGTTAATCCAACGGCACAGTTGGCGGCTACCCATGGTGGTAGCGGCATGGTTCAAAATCGAAAATAGGGTGTTTTCTTCGCCGCCAGTTAAATTGATGGAGAGCTCTAAATTACGCCGAGTGGCAGCATCCATTAATACCGCGTCTTCTCGGTTTTCTAATTGAATACGGCAAATATGCGGTAGGGAAGTGCGTTGGGTTTCTTGCGCGTAAGCCAGTACACAACCAGCAGCGCCTTTAGCGGAGTCTAACGCTTCACAGCCAAAAGCGATTAAATCCCGTGTGCCAAACTGCTCGCATAATAAACGTTGCGCAGTATCCGCATCAAACTCCCAAGGGGCGCGATAACGTAAGCCTTTGCATTGCTGGCCAAGGCTTGTGTCTTCTAGGCTTTGTGTCATTAATAGTTCAGCAGGATTTAAGCGTTGCAATTCCGCGGCGACGGCTTCTTCCGAATCCACCTCTAATACAAAAAAACGACCGCTACCGACATCCAAACTAGCAATACCATAATTGCCTTGATGCTCATTAACCGCCACTAATAAATTATCGTGATGGGCACTTAACAACGCCTCGTCGGTAACCGTACCGGGGGTCACAATACGCATCACCTTGCGTTCAACTGGTCCCTTACTAGTAGCGGGGTCGCCAATTTGCTCGCAAATTGCCACCGACTCACCCGCTTGTACCAACTTAGCTAAATAGCCATCTGCCGCATGGTAGGGAATACCTGCCATTGGGATAGGTTCACCACCCGACTTCCCCCGTGCCGTTAGGGTGATGTCTAAGATTTGCGAGACTCTTTTAGCATCCTCAAAAAACAACTCATAAAAATCCCCCATACGGTAAAACACCACCTCATTAGCGTGTTCCGCCTTAATTCTAAGGTATTGTTGCATCATCGGCGTGTGTTCTGGGGTGGGATGTGGCGTGCTTGTGGCCATGCTCGGTGTCTTGTTTTAGTGATGAATGGGAGAATGTAAATAAGCCACTTAGGATACTGGGAAGTGGGCTTTGGGGCTAGTGTTAGCGGAAATATAAATATGGATGTTAGTTAGCCCACTCTTACGCAGAGATGAACTACCCGATTAACACATGAGTAGCTTGGCATTGGGTTTGCTACTGTGTTTAGCCCGCACGGTGAAAAGCTGAGGAAGAAGCTTACAGCCGCCATAAACACTTTAGCTTTTCCAGTTTTGTCGATTATGGTGAACGTGAAGAATGACTAGCTGTTCGGCGTCAATACGATACACCAACAAGCACGGTGTCTTTTGTACCACCCATTCCCTTGTGCCTTCAACATACCCGTCACGCCCCATTTTTGGATGCTCGCCTAATCGTTGGCTGGCATCCCAGACACGCTGACCGATAAGCTGTGCAGCCTCCGGGCTTTCTTGTGCGATATACGTTTCTATTTCAATAAAATCCGCTAATGCTGGTTCTGTCCATTCAACTGGCAACATTAACTCCCCAACGTGTGAAGGCGGCTTTCACTTCCTCAGCTGTTGCAAACTCGCCGCGATCTGCTGCGCGGATTCCCTTTTCAACCGCTTGACGGAAACGTACTTTTTCCATCACATCATCCCATGTCGCTTCGTCTGATAACTGATCGGCAAGTTGATGCAAGGTGTCTTTTATTGCTGCTGTTCTCATCACTGTAACCTCTGTATTTTTCACTATCAGACTACGATTATACTCCATCACCTTCCTGTTGGCTGCTTTTACTCACTTTTGCAGGGCGGCTTAGGGTATGTATATCTTTGGGCTGCTTAATGCTGACTTGCATATAGACCCCCGCCGTCTCTAATGTTGCATGACCTAGGAGGCCGTCCGAGAATAGGGGCCGTAGCGAGGGGAAACAATTTTGAGTCCATTTTTTCGAACATTTGAGGCGAATAGTGGTTCTATTCAACGAAAATGATCGGAAAAATGGGCCGAAATAGTTTTTTCGTAGCAGGTTCTCTATTCTCGGACAGCCTCCTAGCACGCTTGGATATATCTAACCTCTGCGCCACCGTCTAACATGAGTGTTGCACTGGTGACTGTTAAATACCCATGTATCATTGGGGTGTGTTGTGTGGTATTGGTGGTCATAATGTGGTCTTTTGATTGGGTGAATATAATAATCTGGCTGGGATATAAAATAATAGCGGCTAAGGATACGTGTATATTTCTCATGAGGCTAGGAGTCTGTCCGAGAATAGGGGCCGTAGCGAGGGGAAACAATTTTGAGTCCATTTTTTCGAACATTTGAGGCAAATAGTGGTTCTATTCAACGAAAATGATCGGAAAAATGGGCCGAAATAGTTTTTCCGCAGTAGGTTCTCTATTCTCGGACAGCCTCCTAGTTATGATGTTCAGATCAAGCGTCTCAAAACGGTGCTAGAATTGGGTAAACATCCGCTCGCGTAATCACCCAGTGATAGGACCTAAGGTAATGTGTATGGCAGAACGAAAATTTATATAGTGGATGTGTATTGACGCGCCTAATTTTGATCTATTCTTGATCAGTGTAGAGCGGTATCGTAGGTAAAAGCTAAACATGACACAATTGTTGATTGACCAGTGTTGATTGCCCAGTATTCCCTTATTCTATGAGTGATATACTGTAGAACGACTGTAAAATGAAAGTCGGGTGAAAGTCGGGTGAAACATGGTTCTTAAGTAAAACAGTACAATAGTAAGTTAGCTGAAAAAACACTCACTCCACAATGCGTTGCAAAAAAAAACACCAGCGGTTCAGCATAGCGCGCGAGTTGAATAATAAAAACCAATTCGCCACACATAAATAGCAATAATGGAAAGCCAAACAGTCAATGACCGATAGCACACTGACCTTATCCCAACTAGAACAATACCTCTCAAAAGCTGCTTGGATCTTAAAAGGCCCAGTCGATGCCTCTGACTTTAAGGTATACATCTTCCCGTTGCTTTTCTTTAAACGCATCTCTGATGTCTATGATGAAGAGTACCAAACTGCCCTTACAGAGTCAGACGGCGATACAGAATATGCCTCTATGCCTGAAATGCATCGCTTTGAAATCCCAGAGGGTTGCCATTGGACAGATGTTCGTGAAACCACCACCAATGTGGGCAGGCTATCGAGAAAGCCTTACGCGGCATAGAGCAAGCCAACCAGGAATACCTCTATGGGATTTTTGGTGATGCGCAGTGGAGTAACAAGAATAAGCTTTCCGATAGCGTGTTGATCAACCTGGTCGAACACTTCTCCCAATCGGTGGATTTCAAGAGAGTTGTCGCCTGATGTGTAAAAATTATGCCGCCTGACTCTCTACTGCCTTGCTTTTCCCTTTTTCGGGGTTGAGATAAACTTCATCAATATGATTCCAGTTTCTAATGTCGCCGCTCCAGCGTTCCGGGTTCTTTGTTCTAGCGGATTGGTACACAGCCTTACGGCTCATCAGTATGTCGATGTCTTGACCTGTATGGCGCTGTATTGGCGTAACAAACTTGATTGCACTATGTAGGTGCTTGCCGTTATACCAGTCGGCAAATCCATCAACCCATGATCGTGCTGTTGCTAAATCCTCGAAGGCTTTCTCTGGATATTCTGGCCGATATTTTAGGGTGCGGAATAGCGACTCTGAATACGGATTATCATTGCTCACAGATGGAC
>JBLHJR010000045.1:0-24615 GCA_047619205.1 Candidatus Endobugula sp.
TAAATCGTTAGCATTAACCTCAGCTCATTACCCTATTAGGAAACACTATCAGAAAACTATGAAAGCCTCTATTTTAGAAAAGTTAGATCTTCTGCAAGAACGTTATGTGGAAGTCGGTGCATTATTAAGTGATATGGAAACCATTGCCAATCAAAATCGTTTTCGTGAATTATCAAAAGAATATGCCGAGTTAGAGCCTGTCGTCATGTGTTATAACGATTACCGCCAAGTATTAGATAATCTTGAAGAAGCTAAAGTGCTTTTAAAAGATTCTGATGCGGATATGCGCGCAATGGGCCAGGAAGAATTAAAGTCTGCGGAAGTGGAGCTAGAGCCTCTTGAGTTAGCCTTGCAAAAACTATTATTACCTAAAGACCCTAATGACGATAAAAACGTTTTCTTAGAAATTAGGGCAGGGACCGGTGGTGATGAAGCGGCTATATTTTCTGGTGACTTATTCCGCATGTACAGCAAGTATGCAGAAAAACGCGGTTGGAAAGTGGAAGTGGTGAGTGAGAGCCGCAGCGAACAAGGCGGTTATAAAGAAATTATCGCCCGCATTGTCGGTCAGGGCGTGTACTCCCAATTAAAATTTGAATCGGGCGCTCACCGAGTGCAACGAGTGCCTGAAACAGAATCGCAGGGTCGTGTGCATACCTCGGCATGTACCGTGGCGATGATGCCAGAAGCGGATGAGCAAGACGCTATCGCTATTAATAAAAGTGATTTAAGAGTCGATACTTTTCGTGCTAGCGGCGCAGGTGGACAGCACGTGAACAAAACCGATTCGGCCATACGTTTAACCCATATTCCAACGGGTGTGGTGGTGGAGTGTCAGGACGAACGTTCACAACATAAAAATAGAGCACGCGCGATGTCTTTATTGGCCTCACGTTTACAGAACGCACAAGACGAGGTGTTTGCAAAAGAAATGGCCGACGAGCGAAAAAATTTAGTCGGTAGTGGCGATCGTTCAGAACGTATTCGCACCTATAATTTTCCGCAAGGGCGCTTAAGTGATCACCGTATTAATTTAACGCTCTATCGTTTAGGTGAAATAATGGAAGGTGATCTGGATGATGTGGTACAACCCTTAGTTCATGAACATCAAGCGGATTTATTAGCCGCCTTGTCGACATAACTTTTCGCCATGTCTGCTGCGCTCACTATTTCTGCTGGACTCAAAAAAACACACGTATTAGAGCGCTATTCAGATAGCGCGCGTCTAGATGTGGAGGTTTTATTGGCTGCTGCTTTACAAAAAGATCGTAGCTATTTATATACCTGGCCGGAAAAACAACTGACGCCGACACAATCTAATACCTTTGTTGATTTTTTGCAGCGGCGAGAGCAAGGCGAACCCATTGCCTATATAGTGGGAGCAAAAGAATTTTGGTCGCTCTCGCTAATGGTCAATGAAAGTACGTTAATTCCTCGCCCAGAAACGGAAACGCTAGTAGAAACCGCATTGGCACTATTTACTGAAGACGACGCACTATGTCAACGTAGGGTCATTGATTTAGGTACGGGGACAGGCGCAATTGCTTTGGCATTAGCTAGTGAAAAGTCACACTGGGATATTATAGCCTTGGATAATAGTCAGGCGGCCTGTGACCTAGCTGAAAAAAATCGACAGTATCATCAGCTCAATAATGTGAAGGTAATTTACAGCCATTGGTTGCAAGCCATCGCCGCGCCTCTAAAGGGCCCTTTAGTTGATATGATCGTCACTAATCCGCCGTATATCGATCAAAATGATCCACATTTATCGCAAGGCGATGTACGTTTTGAACCCCACTCTGCACTGACTGCAGCGAATCATGGTTTAGCTGATATTGAAATGATTGCCACGCAATCGGTAAAGCAACTGCTACCTAATGGTTGGCTATTAATAGAGCATGGTTATCAGCAAGCCGATGCGGTGAAAAAAATATTAAGTGAAAATGATTTTCAGCAATGTTCTACTCTTCGCGATATGGCAGGACATCCGCGGCTGACAATAGGGCAACTATCCGCATGATGAACGACGAAGAGCTTCTGCGTTATAGTAGGCATATTTTATTGCCCGATATTGATGTAGAGGGGCAGCAGGCGTTAAAAAATGCCCGTGTACTGATTGTTGGTTTAGGTGGTTTGGGCAGTCCAGTGGCCATGTACTTGGCCGCGGCGGGCGTAGGGCATCTTTGCTTGGCTGATTTCGATGACGTCGATCTATCTAACCTACAGCGGCAAGTGGTGCATACACAATCGACCATCGGCCTAAATAAGGCGCAATCCGCTAAAGCCGCTTTATTAGCGCTTAACCCCTTATTGCGTGTTGTGACTATTGAAAGAAAACTTCTCGATGGCGAATGGGATAAGTTGATTCAAACGATGGATATCGTGGTAGATTGTACGGATAACTTCGCCAGTCGTTTTGCGTTAAACGCCGCGTGCTATCGACAAAAAAAGCCTTTGGTTTCTGCTGCTGCGATTCGTTTTGAGGGGCAGCTAAGTGTGTTTGATCATCGCTATGCGGATTCCCCTTGCTATCAATGTTTATACAGCCCTGATGCTAGTGATGAATTGAGTTGTGCCGAGGCAGGCGTGGTCTCCGCCTTAGTGGGGGTGATGGGTAGCTTGCAAGCATTAGAGGTATTAAAACTGATTACCCATACGGGTGAATCACTAAACGGCCGTCTAGTGTTATTTGATGCGAAAAATCATCAATGGCGAGAACTGCAATTACCAAAGGATCCTCAGTGTGCTCTGTGTTCAAAATAAAGGCTTTATTGATTAGCTTAAGCTTAATCCTCCAATATTATTCATTCTTGTCAACCGAATGATATCTCATGCGTTAGAAGGAGTGTAAACAAAATATACTCAGGAGGATTGTCATTATGCAACAACAAAAACGTATTAAAACAGCAATTATTAGTAGTATTATTCTAGGAGTTTTCTATTGTGCCCCGGTATTGGCGGTAGATGAGGATGTTAGTGGACGTAAAGAAAAAGTTGAAGGGCGTCGAGAGGCTGTTAGTAATCGTAAAGAAAAAGTTGAAGAGCGTCGAGAGGCTGTTAGTAATCGTAAAGAAAAAGTTGGAGAGCGTCGAGAGACTGTTAGTAATCGAAGAGATAATGCTGACAACAGGAACAATCAACGTAATCAAGGCCAGCAACGGCCGGTACGGAAGGCGCGAAAGGCGCGGAAGGCGCGCTCTCGATAAGTACCTAAAATACAGCATCATTGATTAGTTAGCATGGCAGGGGACTCACACTGAATCGTTACCGAGAGTTAGATGCGTTTCTTGCAAGCGCTGAAAAGCGTGCTTATCGTATGGCCGAAATTGCAACGGGAGATCGGCAGGAGGCGTTGGATATCGTACAGGATGCTATGTGTAAATTAGCAGAGAAATATGCCGATCGCGAAGCAGAAGAATGGGGCCCGTTATTGGCGACTATTTTGCAAAGCCGCATCAAAGATAGATATCGGCGCAATCAAGTGCGTCATCGATTTCGCGTTTGGTTTGGTTGCACCAGTGATGAAGAGCAGGTTGATCCTATACAGCAGATGGAAGATACAGCTGCCAGAACGCCTGAGCAGTTATTGCAAGCCGATCGACGTGTTGATGAATTAGGTAAAGTAGTCCATGCTTTGCCAATACGACAACAGCAGGCTTTTTTGTTGCGCCTTTGGGAAGGGTATAGTATTGATGAAACGGCGCAGATAATGAAATGTTCTGCCGGGAGTGTGAAAACGCATTATTCTCGTGCAGTGCATACTTTACGTGATAAATTGGGTGTGCATTGGGAATGAATAAGCCAACAGAAGATGAGCTGAATTCAAGAGTTAAACAAGATTTGGATGATAGTGTTCGCGCTCTTGATGCCAGCACTCTCTCTAAGCTTCATCAAATTCGCTCGCAGGCTGTGGATCAAGCTGAGCGCAAAAAAAATCGTTGGCTCCCGATGATGGTAGGTTCATTGATAACTGCTGGTATGATGATTTTCAGTGTTGCTATTATATTTAACACCTCTGTCACTGAACTGGGTCAGGGTGATGATTTTGAACTTGTTTCTATATCGGATAATCTGGAGTTGCTTGAAGACCTAGAGTTTTATGAATGGCTCGAAGATGATGCATTGTCAGGTTAGCAGAAGGGGGTTAATGGAAATATGCAGTCCTTGCTAAGATTAAGAGGGAGAGTGAAAAGAGACATTGGTTTATTGCTGCTCACTCTTCTATTGTCAGCGAATACCCTTGCTGTTGAAAAGGATAGTGGGGCTAGAGGTGCTGGCGCAGGAGTCAGCTGGGATGCCTTGTCAGCAGAACAGCAAACACAATTAAAGGGTTTTAAAGAGCGCTGGCATAATTTGCCTGCACAGCGCCAACAACGGTTGCAAGCAAGAGCTGCTCGTCGTGGAAACATGACCGATGAACAGTGGCAAGATGCTAGGCCACGTAAGGATCGTTGGCAATCGATGGATAAGGACAAACAGCAAAAAATTAGGGATCGGTATAATCGTTTTAATGAGTTGAGTCCAGAGAAGCAACAGCAGATTAGAAAGCGGCGTGAGTGGTTTAAACGTCTTCCTGAAGATAAACGTAAAGAGTTACGCGAGCGTTATCAAAATATGTCGCCAGAAGAGCGCCAACAAAATAGGCAGAGAGCACAGGATAGACGAGAGCAACGTGGTAGGAGTGAAGCATTGGGAAGTCGCGATAGAGCGTCACAACCACCACGAGGCCAAAACAGAGATAGAGTGCCGCGACCACGCTAAAGGCCTAGGCTGTCGCTTATGTTTAGTGTTAGCGTAAAGTAGTAAGCGACAAGAAAGTTAAATTGATCATATTTACATCACCATTTCATACGTCAGCGAGAAAAGACAAGCACTATGTTGGGATTATTTAATACGCTAGCGCGTAAACGGCAAAAAAACTTTAACGTCATTTGTGAAGCTTTCGCCAAAGAAGGTGTAACCACGATTGAAAAGGCGGAACACTGTCGCCAGTCCATGCTCAGCAATGGAAAAACCTTTGTTTTAATCACTACCTTAATCGGTCTATCGTTAGCGATGCTCTTTGCGTCGTACTCCCTACCCATTTTAGTGGGGATGGGTATCGTATTATTATATCTTGTTACCTCAGTTTACCGCGGGCGAGAACTAGTGCAGCTGTATATTGATGAAGTGCTCAGTAAGCCAGAGGTGCTTGAAACGTTAAATGACAGCGAGCCATAAGCTTCAGCTAGAAGAGTGATCATTATTTCAGCGCCCATGGTATACTGCTGGGCAATTACTGGCTGTAATGCCACTCTTCTTTCACTTTTCGCTAGGTAACTCTTTTGTTTAAAGCATTGTTTAAAAAAAAATCTCCTCCTCAAACCGCCGTTACACAAGAAACCTCCAAGCAAAAAGCTCAGCATAGCAGCGATAAAAAACCTGCAGAGAAAAAAAGCAATCCACGCCCTTCGCGCAAACGTGCAGCGCAAAAACCCAAGCCGCCAGCTTGGGATATTAGCCAGTTTGATGTCCCCGAGGTCGCCGGTAAAACGCGCTTTCATGATCTCAATTTAGCCTTACCCTTAATGCACGCCATCGCGGATCTGGGTTTTGAGTATTGCTCACCGATTCAAGCGCAGTCCTTGCCCAATACCCTTAATGGCCACGACATGCTGGGCAAGGCACAAACGGGTACGGGAAAAACCGCCGCATTCCTCACCGCGATTATTGACGATTTATTAAAAAACCCCCTAGAAGGACAACGCTATGCGGGTGAAGCACGCGCATTGATTATTGCGCCGACGCGAGAGCTAGTGGTGCAGATTGGCGAAGATGCAAAAGACCTAACCAAACACTCTGATTTAACTGTGCACACCTTAGTGGGCGGCATGGATTACGCGAAACAGCAGCAAGCGACCCGCGATAAATTTGTCGACATACTAGTTGCGACTCCCGGGCGTTTATTAGACTTTGCGAGTAATAAAGATATACATCTAGACCAAATCGAAATTCTGGTATTAGACGAAGCCGATCGTATGTTAGACATGGGCTTTATTCCACAGGTGCGTCGCATTGTGCGCTTAACGCCCCGCTGTGAAAACCGTCAAACCTTATTCTTCTCGGCCACCTTTACCGATGATGTCATGCGCTTAGCGGAACAGTGGACACAAAACCCTTGTTCAGTTGAAATTGAACCAGAAAGTGTCGCTACCGATACCGTTGATCAGCACGTCTACTTAGTGTCCTCGAGTGAGAAATATCGTTTGCTCACCAATCTTGCTCGCCAGCCGGGTGTCGACAGCATGATTGTCTTTGCGAACCGTCGCGATGAATGCCGCCGTTTACACGAGCAGTTGCTTAAGCATGGTTTTGAGGCAGGTTTACTCTCCGGTGAAGTCGCGCAGAATAAACGCATGAAAACTTTAGAAGGCTTTAAGTCAGGGCGTATCAAAATCCTAGTGGCGACCGATGTAGCTGGACGAGGTATACACATCAACGATATCAGCCACGTCGTTAACTTTACTTTGCCAGAAGAGCCAGAAGACTATGTGCACCGTATTGGTCGTACCGGTAGAGCGGGTAAAACGGGCATTTCTATCAGCTTCGCCTGTGAAGACGATGCTTTCTTACTGCCCGCTATTGAAGAGCTCTTAGGTCGAAAACTACACTGTGAACAACCGCCAGAGGCGCTTTTGGCGCGTAAATAACGGCTGCTTAGCAGCTTTTATTGGTTTTCCCCCATTCTTCGTTTCTATTCAGCGTTTCTTGACTACACTATAGGCATAACTGATTCTGTAGGATAGTGATGTGAATAGTGATGTGAATAGTGATGTGAAGAATGGTGTGAAGAGCACTGCGACCAAGGTATTAATTGTAGAAGATAGTCCCATTGTGGCAAAAATCCTCTTGCATATTGCCAAGCAAGAGCTCAATTTTGACGTGATACTAGCGTCTACCTTTGCAGAGGCTAGGCAAATATGTGAGCAACAGCGAGAGGATATTTTCGCTGCATTAGTCGACTTAAATCTCCCCGATGCCCCCGATGGCGAAGTCGTTGATTACACCCTAGAACAAAAAATCCCCACCATTGTATTAACCGGCTCCTTTGATGATAAACGCCGAGAAAAACTGCTGTCAAAAGGCATTGTGGATTACGTTACCAAAGAAGGTCGCTATTCCTATAAATACGCCATCAAAGCCGTTAATCGCTTAGAGAAGAATCAATTCGTTAAAGTCTTAGTAGTTGAAGACTCGAAGGTCATGCGCAAACATATTGTTAATTTATTATCTCGCCATCAATTCGAAATTTACCAAGCCGTAGATGGCATCGATGCCATCAAAGTAATTCTAGAGCACCCTGATATACGTCTATTAATCACTGACTATAATATGCCCAACATGGATGGCTTCGAGTTAGTTAAAAATTTACGCTGCAAATATGAAAAGTTTGATTTAATTATCATTGGCTTATCCGCCGCAGGCGAAAGTAATTTATCCGCAAAATTAATTAAAACCGGAGCCAACGACTTCCTTAGTAAACCCTTTAACCCAGAAGAATTTTATTGTCGTATTAACCATAATATAGAAGCCTTAGACCTTGTCGATCAAATCCGAGACTCGGCCAACCGTGACTATGTGTCAGGCCTTTATAGTCGGCGTTACTTTTTTGAACAAAGTGAGTCACTCTATGCAACGGCTCACGCCAATAGCTCGCCTTTATCACTAGCCATCATTAGTATTGATGACTTTAAACAGGTGAACGACAGTCTTGGGCCAGAAATCGGTGATCTAGTATTAAAACAATTTGCACAAGTGTTAGAAAAATCACTCTCCCGGTTTTTAGTGGCGCGATCATCAGGCAAAGAATTTTATATTTTAATGGCGGGGCTTTCTAACGACAAAGCCATCACCCTAATCGACCACGTTAGAGCGGTCGTCGCGAGTGAAAGTTTTTCTCATCAAGAGCAAAAGATCGGCATCACCTTTAGCGCAGGCGTTTCTAGTCAGTTGGGGGAACGAATCGGTGATCAAGTCGCTGTAGCCGAAAACTGCTTGCTCCGTGCTAAGCAAGCGGGTAAAGACGTGGTGATGGGCGATGATAACGATGAAGAAGAAGATAGCCAATGAGGATGGAGGGGTTGTATTTTTCGATTCATTCCATCCGTCTAAAGCTGAAATAAATTAACGAAGCTTCAGTTAACGAAGCTTCAATTAACGAAGCTTCAATTAACGAAACATGGCTCGATGAAATTGATGAAAGTCTTCAAAGCAGTAGTCGGCCAAATGAGCATAGTCTGGCTCGACACGGAAGTTAACCAAACACGACGGCATGTTTGCATTACGTCCTGCTTCTAAATCATACCTGTAATCGCCTACCATCATTATTTGACCAGCGGCTAACTGAAACTCGCGAGCAATATCGAGTAATGCTTCAGGATGGGGTTTAGGTTTTGAATCTTCACGCGTGAATAACAGCTTAATGGGAATATTATTATTGTCGATTTTCACCTTTGATGACCGTTGAGAGTTACGCGTAACAATCGCCATTGGCAGAGCACGCGCTGCGCATTCGTTCACAAAGGCTTCTGCACCGGGTATCCAATCACAAGATTGTGCGTCTTGCATTTCATGGAAATGAATGATGTCGATGGCTGCGCGCTGTTGCTGTGCAGTCGGTAGTTGTGCGATATGGACTAAAGCGTCTTCATCCGACGGGCAGCCTATTTCAGCCTTAATGGCTAAAAAATCCAAAGATGATGTGACTAACGTCCCGTCTAAATCAAAAATAAAACCGCGAATACTGTCCAATGCTGTGCCTTCTATTTAAAATCATTGTGTAGTGCTTACACGTTTACTGATTAGTTCAGGTCAAACGTTCTTTGCTTGTTTATTTTACCCTAATGAACCGACGTGCGGTAATCAATTATTGCCGCGGATGAGCTGCGGCTACTGTCTCGAATGTTGCGTCCAAGTGATTCATGTTTATAGTTTGATGGCATGCCTGCATCTATGCGACCATGGTTTTGTGAGGGTTGTTACGCGCAGTCTATAAATAAAACGTCTATACATTTATTGACCTTATGGAAAGCTGAGCATAATGCCATCGCCATTGATGAAGTATTGTATTGTGTAAAGTGCTATCGTTATATTCAATTCTATCCGGTTAAAACAGCGATTAAAAAATGAGTCCTCCGTTCCCTAATGAATCCAAAATTCAGAATCCACGTTCTTTGACCGCTCAATTTATGGGCGTCTTTGCTTATAGTCATCGAGCGATTTTACTCGTCTGGCAAACCTCTACAAAATTTACGTTGTTATTGGCCTTTTTTACTCTTTGCGCGGGTATCCTGCCTGCGTTTATGGCTTATATTGGGCAGTTGATTGTTGATGGTGTGGTCTTGGCAGCAGAACAGTCTTCTGCACTGGTAGGTTCAATAGGTGGCTCTACAGATGATGCTTGGTTGGGTGTGCCGTCGTCCTTGCTAATTCTTCTTTGTATTGAAGCGGTATTAGTCATGGGCTTGATGGGAACCCAGCGCGGTATTTCGGCGGTTCAGTCCTTATTTCGTGGCTTGCTAGGGCATAAGGTCAATGTCATGGTGTTGGAGAAAGCACGCTCTTTGAGTTTGGCGCAGTTTGAGGATTCTGAGTTTTATGACAAGTTAGTGCGTGCCCGTCGTGAAGCATCCACCCGTCCCTTGGCTTTGGTGAATAAAACCTTTGGTCTGCTACAGAATGGCATTGCACTATCTGGTTTCGCTGTGTTGTTATGGCAGTTTTCGCCGCTTGTTATTTTCTTATTAATGATTGCTGCATTACCCGGGTTTTTTGCAGAAACTTTTTTTTCAGGCAAGGCATTTAGTTTATTTCGCTGGCGTTCTCCCGAAGCTCGCGAACAAAACTATTTGGAAACCTTATTGGCACGTGAAGACAACGTCAAAGAGATGAAGTTGTTTGGTTTGAATACGCTATTTCTTAATCGCTATATGAGTATTTTTAACAAGCTGTACAAAGAAGATAGTCGTCTCACCATCCGTCGAGATAGTTGGGGATTGGTAATGGATATTATAGCTGCATTGACGTTTTATGGTGCCTATGCATGGATTATTGTGGCCACGGTTCACGGTGAAATCAGCCTTGGTCAGATGACCATGTATTTGTTGGTGTTTAAACAAGGCCAGTCTGCCATTACTGCCAGCCTGAGTTCGATCAGTGGTATGTATGAAGATAACCTGTATCTATCCAACCTATATGAATATTTAGAACAACCCGGTGAAGAGCGTAGCGGTGGTCTTATGCAGGGAGCGATAGCCGATGATGGTATTCGTTTTGAATCGGTTAGTTTTAGCTACACAGGGGCCAATCATTTAGCCTTGGATAAGGTGTCTTTTCATTTGCGGCCGGGGGATAGTTTGGCCATTGTGGGTGAGAATGGTTCGGGAAAAACGACCTTAATTAAATTATTAACGCGTTTGTACGTGCCCAGCGAGGGCCGTATTTTATTTGATGGTACGGATGTTACGCAATGGGATGGCGAAGCTTTGCGTCATCATATTGGCGTTATTTTTCAAGACTTTATTCGTTATCAATTAATGGTTGGTGAAAACATTGGCGTTGGACAGGTGGATTCTTTGTCTGCTCCGGGTGATCAAACTGAGCGTTGGGTAGCGGCAGCGACACAGGGTCAGGCAGCGCCCTTTATCGACAAGCTTGCGGATCAATATAACACTCAGCTAGGTCGATGGTTTAAAAATGGCCAGGAGCTATCGGGTGGTCAATGGCAAAAAATGGCGCTGTCTCGTGCCTTTATGCGTCAGCAAGCTAAAGTGTTAATTCTTGATGAGCCTACGGCAGCAATGGATGCGCAGGCGGAAGCCGATATTTTTGGTGAATTTAGCGCAACTATGAAAGATAAAATGACGATCTTAATCTCGCACCGTTTTTCTACCGTGCGCACGGCCAAGAAAATCATGGTGATGGATCAGGGGAGGGTGATTGAAACGGGTAGCCATGAAGAATTAATTGCAGTGGCTGGTGTTTATGCGCGTTTATTTAATTTACAGGCGCAAGGCTATAAGTGATATTGGAATGAGGCGAGAAGAGTGTTGATCAATACGTCGTTAATGCTTTGGGGTTTGCTCTTTGGCTGTGTAGGTTTTGGTTATTACCTTTATGGTAAGAAGCAAGGTCATGCGGTTGTGAAATATACAGGTATTGCATTGATGGTCTTCGCGTATTTTTTTGCGGACACCATCATGCTGGTAGTGGTTGGCATAGTGCTAGTACTATTGCCGCGATTCATTAAGTAGTCACCCTTATTTCTTAGTGATGCATGTTAATGGGTTTATGTTTTCTTCTACCGTTGTTATTATTCGCACCGCACTTTTCCTCTAGCCGTTTTTCTTGCGCTTGAATGTGCGTAGCTAGGAAGAAAATAGTATGAGATCAAGTGGGTTGCTTCGATAAAATAGGTTGTGTTAATGTTGAAAAGCCAGAATTACAGGCCAGAGATAGACGGATTGAGGGCAATTGCTGTTTTGCCTGTTATGCTATTTCATGCAGGGATTGGGCCGTTTTCTGGTGGCTATATCGGTGTAGATATATTTTTTGTGATCAGTGGATTCTTGATAACGAATATAATTTATAGGGATGTTAGTGAAGGCAAATTTACATTCTCTGGTTTTTATGAACGTAGAGCTAGACGCATTTTGCCGACACTATACTTCGTGCTTTTCGTTTCTATACTTGCGGCGTGGTTTGTTTTAATCCCGGTTGATTTCATTGATTTTTCCAGAAATCTCATAGGTAGTGTCACTTTTTCCTCAAATATTACTCTATGGCTGCAGCAAGATTACTTTGATCAGGCTGCAGAATTAAAACCCTTGCTCCACACATGGAGTCTGGCGATAGAAGAGCAATATTATCTATTTTTCCCTATATTGTTGATCGTGCTTTATAGGTACGCGAAAAACCGAATTTTTCTCGTCATATTTTCTATTATGCTGCTGAGCTTATGTTTGTCTCATTGGGGAGCTTATAATAAACCTTCTTCCACTTATTACCTTTTGCCCACTCGGGCGTGGGAATTACTCGTGGGGTCAATCATTGCTTTATTGCATTACCAAGATAATTGGTCTCACGTCCAGCATAAGATAAATAAGTATGCGAATTTATTGAGTATTATGGGGCTCGTATTGGTTGTGCTTCCCATGGTGACCTACGATGAGCATACGCCTTTTCCGAGTATGTGGACATTGCCGCCAATAATGGGTGCTGTGTTGCTCATCCTTTATTCTCAACCTAAGACGATAGTATACAAATTCTTAAGCCATCGATTTTTCGTCGGTATTGGATTAATTAGTTACAGCGCTTACCTTTGGCATCAGCCAATGTATGCTTTTATGCGGCAGCAGGCACTATTCGATGCTTCTAGTGAGCTAATGTTGATTGCTTTTTTCTTCACTTTATTGATTGCTTATTTTAGCTGGAAGTATATAGAGCAACCCTTCAGAGACAGAAGTAAAATATCAAATACCAATATCTGGATGCTGAGTTCAATGGGCATGGTAATTTTTGTTCTGCTGGGTCTGCTAGTTATTAAAAATAATGGCTTTGAGAATCGATTTGCTCTTAGGTCGCCATTGACTGAGGCGACCTTTGATATACCTAAACGCTCAAACGGTTGGTGCTTTTATAGTGTGGATACGAACACCTCATTACGCCTTGGCGAAAATGGTTTTCATTGTCCGCTGGGCACTTCTGAAAAAGAGCCTAAGGTACTACTTTTTGGTGATTCCTATGCAGGAATGTATGAGCCTTTTTGGGATACGGTCGGCAAAAAATTGTCATTAGGTATTAACGCGATAACAACCAATTGGTGTTATCCCAGCTTCACCGAAAATTTTTGGTGGCACATACCGACACCAGCTTTGGACCAATGCATGATGAACCGGAAATTTGTCTCTGCTTCGCTTAGTGATTACGAAGTGGTCGTCATTTCGGCATTGTGGGTAACCTTAGAAGAAAAAGAGTTAATGGGCGAGGTGTTAAATTTTGTCAGTAAGTTAACCAATGAATATAACCTGAAAGTTATCATTATGGCGCAACCGCCGGCATTGACTCGCACCTCAGTGATGGACTCGGTTTACAAGAATGGAGATTTGGTTTATGCCAAGGGGGATGCTTCAGCTCAAAGGGTAAATACGACATTTAGCCGTATGGCTGAATCAAACAGTAAGCTATTATTTATTGATCGCGAGTCATTATTTGCAACCGCTAGCAACGATGGTCAGCAACTGCTTAGTAAGGATGGGATTCCATATTCTTTGGATGGTGGTCATATTAGTATATATGGAAGTCTTCAGGCAGGTGATAACTATATTCAGGGAGCTGCTTTTGATAAGTTAAAGCGGTTTGTCAAGTCAAAACCATAGCGGCTCAAAATGTTGAGGTCGAGCTAAGGATCACCGCCAAAATATAGGCGTGAAGTTGATAATCGCTGTATGGATTAAGTGAAAGCTATAAGATGTGCGGGGAGTAAAAGATGGAAAGCATTCTTTATTAGATACTTTCCACCTTTGAAAAACTAAGACTTACTTTTCTGCTTCAAAGCGCTCAACAGATTCCACAATTTCTTTACGTGCGGCAGCAGCATCTTCCCAGCCTTCGACTTTTACCCATTTACCTTCTTCTAGATCTTTGTAGTGTTCAAAAAAGTGCGTAATACGTTTAAGGAGAAGTTCCGGCACTTGATCTAAATCAGTGACTAGTTTATTCATGGGGCTGATTTTTTCAACGGGTACGGCTAAGACTTTAGCGTCTTCACCAGACTCATCCGACATCTTTAACACGCCGACGGGGCGGCAGCGAACCACTGAACCCGGGGCAAAGCCAAAACGTGACATGACCATTACGTCAACAGGGTCGCCATCACCGCAAAGGGTATTGTTGACGTAACCGTAGTTGCATGGGTAGTGCATAGCGGTACCGAGGATGCGATCGACAAAAAGTGCACCTGTCTCTTTATCCACTTCGTATTTTACAGGCTCGCCGTTTAGTGGGATTTCAATAATAACGTTGATTTCTTCAGGTAAGTGCTTACCTGCTGGGACTAGATTAAGGCTCATAATGATGACTTCAATAGGTAATTAAGGGAAAAGTAGTTAAACCGACCAAGGTTTAAAACGCGCGAAATTCTACCATACTGCACCCCTAAAAATGTACTTTTTCTGCGATAGTAGCGCCAACGCCTAGCACCCACAAAGAAATTATTATTTTTAGAGGCGTTCTATCGTTAATCAACGCGGGTATTTGCTTTGAGTCGTCGTTGTGCAGAATGGAGATGTTGGTTGCTGATGAAGGGTGGCTGGCATAGAATGGTGCGAGTGGGTAGTAGTAATTGGTTTTTCGTACTGTTTTGGTGCGCTCAATTTATTCCATTTCACCAATCCCTAGCGTGGCACTACGCTATGTCTAGGGCTTGACCATTAATAAAAATCAATAATAAAGATAAAAAGAGGTGGTTATGGATTTATTACTATTGCCTCCGATACTCGGTATCGGTGGTCTCGTTGTTGCGTTCATCATTTATAAAATTGTTGTTAAATATCCCGCGGGTGAAGGTGTTGTGGCTGAGATAGCCGAAGCCATTCACGATGGTGCGATGGTTTTTATGCGTCGTGAGTATAGTGTGTTGGGTATTTTTGCGGTCATTGTTACGGCGTTGTTATTTGTTGGCTTTCAGAGCTGGCATACCCCAGTTGCCTTTGTGGCGGGTGCTTTGTGTTCCTCTGTTGCAGGCTATATTGGTATGTATACCGCAACCAAAGCCAATGTGCGTACTACTGTAGCAGCAGCTACTGATGGTGCAGAAAGTGCGTTAAGCGTGGCTTTCTTCGGTGGTTCGGTGATGGGTTTAGCGGTTGCCTCTATGGGCTTATTAGGCTTAGGCACACTGTATTACTACTTTGGTGCTGAGCATGCAGAAGCGATCCATGGTTTTGGTATGGGTGCTTCGGTAGTCGCGTTATTCTCCCGTGTGGGCGGTGGCATTTTCACTAAGAGTGCAGATGTGGGCGCTGACTTAGTCGGTAAAATTGAAGCGGGAATCCCTGAAGATGATCCGCGTAACCCGGGTGTTATTGCGGATAATGTCGGTGATAACGTGGGTGATGTTGCCGGTATGGGGTCGGATATTTTTGAATCTTACTGTGGTTCTATGATTGCCACCATTGCGATTGCTTCTACTGTCATGCTAGATGCTTTGGGTGCAAAAGAAGCATTGATGATGGCACCTCTGCTATTAGCCTCTGCGGGTCTGATCTGTTCCATTATCGGTATTATCTTCGTGCGAATATCTGCGGGTAAAGAGCCTGCTGAAGCCTTAAGGATGGGAACCATTGGTGCGACGCTGGTCTTTATTGCGGTTGCATGGTTCGTCATTTCTGCTCTCGATATCCACAGCTCGGTTTGGTGGTGTGTAGTGGCGGGCGCTATTGGCGGTATTATTATTGGTTTAGTGACCGAATATTACACTGGCGGAAAGCCAGTGCAAGATATCGCTAAAAGTGGTGAAACCGGTCCTGCAACAGTGATGATTTCCGGTTTAGCTATCGGTATGGAATCGGTTGTTGTCCCCGTGTTGGTGATTGCGGCGATTATCTATATTACTAGCATCGTCGGCGTAGGTGTTTACGGCGTGGGCATTGCTGCTGTCGGCATGTTATCTACCGTGGGTATCACCATGGCGATTGATGCTTATGGTCCTGTTGCGGATAACGCGGGTGGCATTGCTGAAATGGCAGAGCTGGGCGAAGACGTACGCAAGATTACCGATGGGCTTGATGAAGTGGGTAATACTACAGCGGCTATTGGTAAAGGTTTTGCCATTGGTGCTGCGGGTTTAGCGGCTCTAGCCATTATCGCGGCCTATATCGAGACAGTGGCGCAAGCGAGAGGTGCAGCATTCACCCTAGATATTAGTAATCCTATGGTGCTAATGGGCATGTTTATTGGTGGTATCTTCCCCTTTATTGTTAGCGCGATTACTATGCGTGCCGTTGGTGAGGCGGCCTTTGATATGATCAAAGAGATTCGCCGTCAGTTCAAGGAAATTCCTGGTTTGATGGAAGGCACGGCAAAACCCGATAGTGCACGTTGTGTAGATATTGCGACACAAGCGGCGTTAAGAAAGATGATCCTTCCTGGCGTGCTCGCCGTAGCTTCTCCCGTAGTGATTGGCTTTCTTTTAGGGCCAGAAGCCTTGGGCGGCATGTTGGGTGGAGCTTTGATTACCTGTGTGTTGATGGCCTTAATGATGGCTAATGCAGGTGGTGCCTGGGACAATGCTAAGAAATATGTTGAAAAAGGTAATTTGGGCGGCAAAGGTTCAGATGTCCATGCAGCGGTTGTTGTGGGTGATACTGTCGGTGATCCTTTTAAAGATACTTCCGGTCCAGCAATGAATATTTTGATTAATGTTATGGCCATTGTGAGCTTGGTTATTGCGCCTTTATTAGGCTAGCTTAACCCAGTAATCATCGTTCTTAGTAACGAAAAAAGCCCGTAAACAGAGTTTGTGTTTACGGGCTTTTTTGTGGAAGGGTATCTGCCCAGTACTTTCATCGCTATCCTAACTGGGCAGGTTTTGTTACCTCTTTAACTTGTTCGAGGCATTGAGTCATCGATTTGGAGAGAGGGTGCGTTGAGTTTTTGCTGATGAAAAGGTTAGCATTCTTTTGATAGGTTTGAATTTGGTAAATAATCTCACTAAGCATCACTTGGGTATCTTCAACTTCGTTGTAATGCTTCTGCTGGTCCGAACTCTCTAACTCGGATAGCCAGTTGATGCAATTCTTATCATTCAGTCCTGAGCTATTCATAATCAAAATAACGTTATAAATGGTGTTTTGTAGGGAGAAAATTTCTTTATTATTGTGTGTGTAGCCTAATTGCTGGCTGGCATTTTTAATGATGTTGGTGGTTATTTTAATGTATTCTTGTTTCTCTTGTGTTTGAACAATTAACTCTTTTATTATTTTTATGTTGGGAGATTTTTTTTCTGACTCAGGTACACATTTTAATGCGCGAATAATCGTAGAGACGGCATTGGGAGAATAAGAGTGCATGTTTATCTGCACCACAGGTATGACGCCACGCAAACTACGCTGCTGAGGTTTGAGTTTTTTAGTGTAGATAGCAATCACATTGCCTAATAAATTAATTAATTGGCCTAGGCTTCCTAAGTCTTGAGCAGTCTTGTTTCTGGGGTAGCCAGAACCATCAAGGTTTTCATGGTGTTCTAACACCGCTCTAGTAACTACCTTGGGAAAATTGGCAATATTGTTCACTATCTCGTAGCCAATTACAGGATGAGATTGAATGCTGCGCCATTCCTCTGCACTTAGGTCACCCTGCTTCTTTAGAATGTTATGGTTGATGTGTAAAAAACCAATATCGTGGACAAGGCCGGCTAAAAAGTGTTCTTCAATCTCTGTTTGGGGTATTTCGTTGGTTATTGCGCAGATATGGGCGAGATAAGCAGAGGCAACGGCTTGGGCAAATACATCAGGTAATTCAAGCTGCATTACCGTTAGTTTTTGTTGCAGTATAGGGAATTTTTCCAAGCGCAAACAGCAGCGCTGTAATATGGATTTGTCACCTAGCTTTTCATTGATGACGTTTAACCACGGATCCGTAACGATAAACTGGGTGATGATGCTGTAGATAGATTTGGCGTTTAATTGGTTTTTTATCGCAATAGAGTCTTCTAGAGGTTTTAATAATTTAAATCGTAAAATGGTTGTACAGATTTTTTGGTTTAATTCTATGCCGGATTTGGCAAGTAAAACACCCTTATCACTTAAGATGTCTTCTGTAGCGGTAATAGTGGCTTTTTTTTGCAGGCTGGTTAGGTGGGAGGCGTATTCACTCATGGTAGATTGTCGTATTCCGTTAAACGCTGTTTAATTTTTCCTGAAAGGCGAAGGCAGGCTTATTTTCTGTAGTCTTTGTGAGTGTAGCTAATAAAAGAGGGAAGCATGCAAAAGAATGGCGCATTTTAACACTGTTGGAGATTTTAAGGTGGGTGTTCTAGGGTTGTGCGGGTATTTTTTATTGTGGCGTGGGTTGCAAGAAGCTAGAGGTTGCTATTTGATAGGCTTGGGTTATGCCGGCACCAAAATAGTACATGCCGATAATTCGGCTATGCACTATTTTAGTATTTTATGATGGTTATATTTTAAAGGCGCGCTTAATCTTTTTCTCTGCGAGTATTTTCTTCAGTCGAACATACTGGGGTAAACCATTTTTACCATAGGGGGGGTAATCTTCCCCTTGGATTAACGGTTCAAGATAGGCGCGACCTTTCTCGCTAATACTAAAGCCATCTTTGCTTATATAGTCTCTAGGCATCATTTTTTCGACGTTAGCGACTTTTTCTAATGGGGCTTCTTCAATCGTCCAAGTATATTTTTTGCCTTTACCGCGAATAATGGCAGGCATCACCGCATTCTTGCCAGCAACGGCCATTTCTACGGCTGCCTTGCCAACGGCGTAGGCTTGTTCAACATCGGTTGCCGAAGCAATATGGCGAGCAGAACGTTGTAAATAATCGGCTAGTGCCCAATGGTATTTATAGCCCAGCGCATCTTTGACCATGGTCGCGAGGGTGGGCGCGACACCGCCCAATTGTTTGTGACCAAAGGCGTCGGTGTTACCTGCGTCGGCGAGGAAGGCGCCATCTTTATATTGTGTGCCTTCTGATGCAACGATAACGCAAAAACCGTGTTTTTTAACCGTGTTTTTTACGCGCTTTAGGAACTTGTCTTTATTGAAAGCAATTTCTGGGAATAGAATAATATGCGGTGCATCGCCTTCTTTGTCTGCGGCTAAACCGCCTGCAGCGGCAATCCAGCCCGCATGGCGTCCCATCACTTCTAGAATAAACACCTTGGTAGAGGTGGCGCACATGGATTCAACATCCATTGCGGCTTCTTTAGTTGAGATGGCAACATATTTTGCTACTGAGCCAAACCCTGGACAATTATCGGTAAAGGGTAAATCGTTATCGACGGTTTTGGGTACATGAATCGCTTGAAGAGGATAGCCCATGGTGGCGGATAGCTGAGAGATCTTTAAACAAGTATCGGCCGAATCACCGCCGCCATTATAAAAGAAGTAGCCAATATTGTGGGCTTTGAATACTTCAATCAGACGCTCGTATTCAGCACGATTGTTCTCTAGGCTTTTTAGTTTATAGCGACATGAGCCAAAAGCCCCTGAAGGCGTATGTTTGAGTGCGGCGATATCTTTAGCGCTTTCTTTGCTAGTATCAATCAGTTCTTCAAGTAGTGCGCCGATAATGCCATTGCGCCCGGCGTAGACTTTACCGATGGTTTTTTTGTGCTGACGAGCGGTTTCAATGACGCCACATGCAGAGGCATTAATAACCGCGGTGACACCGCCAGATTGAGCATAAAAAGCGTTTTTCTTCGCCATGGTGAGATAAGCCTGTAAGGATATAATAGGAAATTAATAACGGCGTCAATGATACGGGAATTTCGTGTTAATTTCATGTAAGCTTTGGTTTTGCTGCATCAGGTGCTGGACGTATTTTTTGAATGGAAGAATTGAGAGTTAGCCTAACGCTCAGCGGCTGAGGTTTTAGGCTAGCGGTTTGTCATTTATAGAAGATTAATGTAATGAAGCATATTCACATTTTAGGTATTTGCGGCACCTTTATGGGTAGTCTCGCGCAGTTGGCGGTAGCGCAGGGTTATCGTGTGACCGGTGCTGATGCCAATGTATATCCGCCAATGAGTACGCAGTTGGAAGCGGTAGGTATTGAATTGATTGAAGGCTATAGCCCCGAGCAATTGGATCTAATGCCAGATCTATTTGTTATAGGTAATGCGATTAGTCGAGGCAACCCCCTATTAGAAACCATCTTGAACGCTGGCTTAGCCTATACCTCGGGGCCACAGTGGTTAAGTGATCATGTGTTACAGGGTAAATGGGTATTAGCGATATCGGGGACTCATGGTAAAACTACTACCAGCAGTATGTTGGCTTGGATTTTGGAATACGCCAAGATGTCACCAGGGTATTTGATTGGCGGCGTGCCGAAAAATTTCGCAAGCTCTGCACGGTTAGGCGAAACGCCTTTCTTTGTTATTGAAGCCGATGAATACGACAGCGCTTTTTTTGATAAGCGCTCTAAATTCGTTCATTATCGTCCGCGGACCTTAGTCATTAATAATGTAGAATTTGATCATGGGGATATCTTTGATGATCTTGCCGCTATCCAAAAGCAATTTCATCATATGGTAAGAACCGTTCCGCAAAATGGCATGGTGATTACGCCAGACAATGCTCCCGCAATCGATGCTGTGATGGCTCAGGGCTGTTGGAGCGATCGCAGTGAAATGTCTTTAAATGATACATCAAAAACGTGGGCAGTTGAATTACTGGCAGATGACGGCACTTGTTTTGATGTGTTTTATCAGGGAGTAAAGCAAGGTCAGGTGAGTTGGTCACAGCTAGGTTTGCATAATGTCGCTAATGCCTTGGCGGCTATTGCTGCCGCTCATCATGTAGGCGTGACGGCAGAGATCAGTTGTCTTGCTCTAGTAGAGTTTTTAGGGGTTAAGCGGCGCATGGAATGTGTGGCGGATATCAATGGCATAAAGGTATACGATGACTTTGCTCATCACCCTACGGCGATTGCGACGACCTTACAGGGTTTGCGTAGCAAAGTGGGAGCTGAAAAAATTATTGCTTTAATAGAGCCTAGATCGAATACTATGCGCATGGGTATTCATGCTTCCCAGTTAGCGGCGTCAGTTGTTAATGCCGATCAGGTGCTCTGGTTTAATCCGCCCAACTTATCTTGGGATATCGATAGCGTGATTCATGCAAGCGCGGTGGCTAGTGGGCGCTGCAATACGATAGATGCGTTAATTCAACAAACATTGAAAGGCATTGAGCCAAATACGCATATTGTGATTATGAGCAATGGCAGTTTTAGTGGTGTACATGGATTGTTGATAAAGCAATTAACTGCCTGATGGTTTGTTGAACCTAGAAACCGCAGTTGGATCACGAAAGTATGCACAAGTTATTGATGCACCTAGCAAATGTTACATTCGGCTCACTACCAATAAGGTAGCCACGCGAATGTAACATTCACTATGCACACCAATAACTCCCCTAGAGGGGCCTACTTTTGGTACACATCTTTTTCGCGCCCAACTGCGGTTTCTAGGTTGAACTGTTGGTGACACTCTCTATGGCATGTTGCGTTGCGTTAGGGGGAGGCGGTACTCTGCGCAGTAGTGAAAAATACAATAAAAGGATCTAAGTGAAATATGAGCGCTCAATATAAGAATACGATTACTCTAGCGATTACCGGTGCGTCGGGCGCACAGTATGGTTTGCGTTTGTTGGAATGTTTGTTGGCTTTAGATTGTAAAGTGTATTTGTTATTGTCGCGTGCGGCAGAAGTAGTGATAGCGACAGAAACGCCATTGTTATTACCATCATCGGGCGAAGCCACTACTGGGCAGCTCTCATTAGAAGAGCGGCAGCAAGAATTTTTAAGTGATTTATATGCGGCTAAAGAACATCAGCTAATAGTCTTTAGTCGGGAAGATTGGTTTTCTCCGGTGGCTTCTGGCTCCAGTAGTCCTAGCCGTATGGTGATATGCCCCGCCAGTGGAGGGACGCTCTCATCGATTGCTAGTGGCGCTAGTAATAATTTGATCGAGCGGGCAGCCGATGTTGCCTTAAAAGAACGTCGACAGTTAATTGTAGTGCCTAGGGAAACGCCCTATTCGCAAGTGCATCTAGAGAATATGCTAAAGCTAACGCAAATGGGAGCGCTAGTGCTACCGGCAAGCCCAGGTTTCTATTACTCCCCGGAACGAATTGAAGACCTGATTGATTTTATTGTGGCGCGTATTTTAGATCAGCTGGGTTTGTCGCAAGACTTAATGCCTCGTTGGGGTGAATAGCGCTGCTCAGGCCAGCGTATAAAAATAATAGTCATCCATGTTTACTACTAAATGTTGACTGCTTAATCAGGAACTCGTATGTTGCAAAAATTACAATCACTTTATTTTACTAGTGTACTTAAACACCCTCTATGGGTGTTGTTGGCAATAGCGGCGTTGACCTTATTTTTGGCTAGTCAATTGGGCAATTTAAAAATTGATGCATCGTCTGATGCGCTGACGTTAGAGTACGATAAAGATCTCGATTACTTTCGCGCAGTGAGTCAGCGTTATCAGTCAGGTGATTTTTTAGTGGTTACCTATAAGCCAAATGGTGATTTAATGGCAGATGCCAGCCTAGACCACCTGCGGCGTTTACGTGATGAGTTGTTAACTGTAGACGGGGTGGCGGGAGCTAATTCTATTTTAGATGTGCCGCTATTATACAGTCCGCCAGTGTCTTTGCTGGATGTGGCTGGTGGTGTGAAAACGTTACTTGATAAGGGCGTTGATCGTACTTTGGCTAAGGCTGAGTTCACAGATTCGCCTGTTTATAAGGATATGCTACTCGGCCCCGACGGGAAGACCACCGCCATTTTATTAAACTTAGCCATTGATGAAACCTTTATTGATTTAGTGCGTGAGCGAGATGCCTTACGCTTGCAGCGTGATACAGAGAGTTTGTCTAGCGCAGAGGCGTTGCGTTTAGCTGAGGTGAGTAAAGAATTTTTAGCTTATAGTACGGCGGCTACAGAACAAAGCCACCACCGAGTTCAGCAGGTACGAGAAGTGGTGTCTGGTTATAAGGGCGAGGCGCAAATATTTTTAGGCGGTGTCTCTATGATTACTGCGGATATGGTGGAATTTATTCGTAGCGATATCATGGTGTTTGGTCTGGGTATTATTCTCTTTATTATTGTGATTCTTAGTATTATTTTTCGCCGTTGGCAATTGGTGTTATTGCCTTTGACGACCTGCTTTCTTGCCGTCGTGGTAATGATGGGTTTTTTGGCTGCCATTGATTGGCGTTTGACGGTAATTTCTTCAAACTTCGTTGCTTTATTACTGATTATTTGCCTAATGATGACGATACATTTAATTGTGCGTTATCGCGAAGCAAGTCAGCGAAACCCTCAGCTAGACAATGCTGAACGCATTAAAGAAACCCTTTGTGTCATGGCTAAGCCGTGTCTTTATACGGTGTTAACTACTATGGTGGCATTTGTATCTTTGGTGGTTAGTGGTATTCGTCCGGTGATTGATTTTGGTTGGATGATGGCGATGGGTTTAGTGGTTGCTTTTGTTTTAGCCTTTTTAATTATTCCTGCCGGCTTACGGTTACTACCAGAAATTAAGACGGAAGTCAGTAAAGATAAATCGGCCGCTTTCACCCTGATTTTTTCACGCTTTACTGAGCGTAATGGTGTGTTGATTTTGGTTTTAGGTGCTGTTGCGACAGTGGTGAGTATTATTGGTGTTAAGCAGTTAGAAGTAGAAAACCGTTTTATTGATTATTTTCACTCATCAACTGAAATACATCAGGGCATGCTGGTAATTGATCAGCAGTTAGGAGGTACTATAACCTTAGATATTATTCTTGATCATCATACTGCTGAAAAAATATCGAGTATTACTGCTGATGCGGATCCTTTTGCTGCATCATCAGAGTTTGCTGGTGAAGATCCATTCGGGAGTAATGGCGATCCATTTGCAGAAAAACCAATTTCTGGCGAGATAGTTCAGCGAGAGGCGACGGATGCTTATGCCAGCTATTGGTTTACTCAGGCAGGATTAGAGCAAGTGACCCAATTACATCGGTATCTAGAAAGTTTACCTGAAGTGGGTAAAGTGCAATCATTGGCGACTGCTTATCAAGTGGCGAGTGACTTAAATGGTCGTAAGCTAAATGATTTTGAGTTGGCCATTATGCGTAAGGCATTACCTGAAGAGTTGACCGATTTTTTATTAAAGCCCTATTTGTCTGCTGAACTAGATGGGGAGCGTGAGCAAACGCGAATTTCTATGCGAGTGAAAGAGACGGATCCTAATTTACGCCGTGCAGAATTGATTGCAAAAGTGCATCAGTATACGACGGAAGAAATGGGTTTTGCTGATAGCGATATCCACCTCACTGGTGTATTAATACTTTATAATAATATGCTGCAGAGTCTATTTAAGTCACAGATAAAGACCATTGGTGCAGTTTTCATGGGTATATTAATCATGTTTTTAGTATTGTTTCGTTCACTATCCTTAGCAATGATTGCCTTGGTGCCGAATATGTTAGCGGCACTTATTGTGCTGGGTGGTATGGGCTTGATAGGTATTCCCTTGGATATGATGACCATTACCATAGCGGCTATTGCAGTAGGTATTGGTGTTGATGATGCGATTCATTATATCTATCGCTTTCGTGAAGAATTTGCGCTGGATAGAAATTACATCGCTACCATGCATCGTTCTCATGCGTCTATTGGGCGAGCGATGTACTATACTTCGGTAACAGTGATTGTTGGCTTTTCTATTTTGGCTTTATCGAAATTTATTCCCTCTATTTATTTTGGTTTACTAACGGGTTTAGCCATGTTTGCGGCAATCATTTCATCGTTAACGTTGTTGCCAAAATTAATATTAGTGTTGAAAC
>JBLHJR010000046.1:0-24256 GCA_047619205.1 Candidatus Endobugula sp.
AGCCAATGGTCTGCTGATCAATCACCCGCATAAACCCAGCAGGGCCTCCTCGGTGTTGCAGGTAAGGCCAGCCAGTCTCGCTGACACTAGACATATAAAAGCTATCTCGTTCAGCAATAAACGTTGCCTCTGCATCGCTTAAGCGATCGTTGTAATCTTCGCCTGCTTCCATAGAGGCATAACTACGTCGGCTGCCTTGTTTTTGTTGAACCTGTTGAATGGTATTAGTGAAGGCGATTTCTGCAAATTTATGTCCCATTATCCACTTCCTCTGTTGTTAAATATTCAGCTCGATAAGTGCATAAGCCAGTGTAACTAGTCAGCAAAACGCAGGGTAGTTAGTGGCTATTGGTAGCTGTTTATTGTGGGTGATTCTTCAGCATGAAAGCATTGATCAGTTTAGCAATTATAGTTCCATCTTCTTCTAGAGCAAAATGTCCTGTATCTAAAATATGAAAATCTATATTTTTTAGATCACGTTTATAAGGGTGAGCACCTTCTTCAGGAAAAATATAATCTCCTTTACCCCACACTAATAAAGTGGGTGGCTGATGGGTTCTAAAATATTTTTGCCACTCTGCGTAAAGCTTAGGGTTGCTACCGTAAGAATAAAATAATTCTAATTGAATCGCTTTATTGCCTGGTCGGTCTAGCTTTGCTTGATCCACAACCCAATTGTCAGGGCTGATAGTGGCTGGATTTCTAGTGCCATTAGTGTACTGCCATTGAGTTGCGCCAACATGCAGTAATGCTTCCTTGAGAACTTTAGCATTTGCAGCGCTTTTATCTTTCCAATACGCTTTAATAGGTTGCCAAAAATCTCGGAGCCCTTCATCGTAGGCATTGCCATTTTGTATGATCAAGCCCTGTATGCGTTCGGGGTGTTTAGCGGCAATGCGAAAGCCGATGGGAGCACCGTAGTCCATGACGTATAGCGTATATTCATCGACACCTACTTGTGAGAGAAATTTATCAGTAATCTTGGCTAAATTGTCAAAACTGTATTCAAATGCATCCAGCGCAGGCATAGAGCTGTTGCCAAACCCAGGGTAATCGGGAGCAATAACATGATATTTTTGCGACAGCATCGGAATCAAATTTCGGTACATATGCGATGAAGTCGGGAAGCCGTGTAATAACACCAGTGTAGGTGCAGCCTTTGGCCCAGCTTCACGATAAAAAAGAGTTAAGCCCTCAACTTCGATGGTTTTATGTAGTGTTTGTGGTGCCGATGCTTGTGCATAATTTAGCAATAACATCATTAAAAAGGCGATTCCAAGTAGAGTGATTATAGGTTTGAAAACGGTTTTAGGTACTGCGTGATATCTTGAATTACAACTTGTGCATGACATGATGATTCTCCTTTATAGCCTGTTTATTGAAAATAATAATCCAGTGTTTGTTGTGTTGATGTGAGGAATTAAAAAAGTATTCGGTCGCTAGCGGTGATGGCTAATTCATTAATGCTGGCATCACGTGTACGCATAAGCCCTTGTTCGTCAAACGTCCAGTGTTCATTACCAAACGCTCTAAACCACTGGCCGCTATCGTCGTGATACTCATAGTAAAATTGCACAGCGATATGTTCTACTGAGAAACTAAATAGCTGTTTCTTGAGTTTGTAATCAAATTCTCGCTGCCATTTTCTAGTCAGTAGTTGAATGATTTCTGGCCGGCCCTGTACAAATTCATTGCGATTACGCCATTGAGAATTTTCACTGTAAGCCAAGGCAATTTCTTGTGGATCTTGGCTATTCCATAAGTCCTCACCCCGCTGAACCTTTTGTGTAGCAGTGCCTAAGTTAAATGGGGGGACAAGTTCTGTGTTCATAATGGCTCTCTTTGGTTGACAATCAAGGTAAACCGATCTGTTTCCATCGAGGTAAATATATACTGATCGGTATACCATGTCAAGTGTAAGTACAAATTTGTAAGTACAAATTATTTTGAGGAAACTGGAGGGAATATGGACGTTTGAAAGGATATATGTGTGCAAAAAAAGAAAATACACGAGGAATGTTTGAAAGTTAAAGACTTTCATGATAAACATGTCGGTATACCTTAAGCCCTTGAGTGGAACCCTTATGCCCGCATTATCAAAAAGAGAGCAAATTGTTACCGAAGCACAGAGATTGTTTTATCAATATGGCTTTAATGCTACCGGTGTTGATCGAATTATTACCGAGGCAGGTGTCTCTAAAAAGACCCTATATAACCATTTCAAATCTAAAGATGAGTTGATTTTAGCGACACTAAGAAAGCGCGATGAGCTATTTAGAAATAATTTAATGCGAGAAACCGAACGTATAGCGAATACGCCTAGAGAAAGGTTGTTAGCGCTTTTTGATGTGCTCGGAGAGTGGTTCCATGATAAAAACTTCTCTGGCTGTATGTTTATCAATGCGGTAGCAGAGTTTTCAGCAGCGGATAACCCTTGTCATATTGCCTGTGCAGAACATAAGCGCTTAGTAGGTGAGTATATTCGGGGCTTGGCCGTTGCGGCAGAGGTGCAAGAGGCGGATGAACTAGCGAAAAAATTTACTCTTTTGATCGAGGGCGCTATTGTTGAAGCGCATGTTTGTGGTGATAAGGAGGCGGCAGTTAGAGCGAAACAAATGGCAAATATATTTCTCGAGCTGGCATTAAAATAAAGTTATTCACTTTTTATACATAAAAATGTCTTTGAGCAATATGCTATGATCTACGGATTATCTAAAATAATAAATGTGTTTATTAGTGACTAAAAATAGTTTGAATTTTTTCTTCGGAGATATAATGGAATTCGCAAAAATAATACTAGAGTATATTAAGATCTTAATGTGGCCAGCTATTTTAGTGATAATCGTATTTACGTATGAAGAGACCATATTGGATTTGATAAAAAATAGAGAAATTGATGCATTTGGTTTAAAGATTGGCCCGCGAATTGAAGATATTTCGAAAAATTATGTAACCGCAGTTGATGATATTGTAGCGGGTATAGATGATACCGAGGACAATAGAACTTTATTAATTAAACTGGATAGTCTCAGAAAAAATGTCACCAAAGAGTTATCTCTAGTACAAGAACAAACGGCACCTACATTAATAGAAGGCCGTGTAGTATCGAAGTTGGTCAGTGTGGCTAAGCATGAGAGATTAGGCTTTGAGGCGATTTTGGGTCAAGATGTTGATTCTGCGATTCAGCAGTTTGGTTTGGCGAGTACAACTTGGCCTGATTACCATAATGTGTCTGAGATAGAGAAACAATTAATAAAGGCGAAGGCGACATTGAATACTAACGAGAATTGGAGCAAGTTTAATAAGCTAGTATTGCAAAAGTATTCTTGGGGAATGCCAGCAGATCTGCGGAGTAAGTTTAAAGCTAATTAGTTATCGATGGTGAAGATTAGTCTCGCCAAACATCGGTAGAGATCATTTCTTCTAAGGGTTTTTGTTGTGCCCATTTTTCCAACACCAACATCGGCTTGGCATAAAATTCATCGACTTGGCCAAAGCATAAAATCGCTATTGGCTTACTGTCATCGGGCATAGAAAATAAGGCTTTAATGGCTTCGGGATCAAATAAAGAAACCCAGCCCATGCCAATACCCTCGGCTCTAGCGGCTAGCCACATATTTTGAATGGCACAGGCGAGAGAGGCGAGATCCATTTCTGGCAGCGTCCTGCGGCCAAACACATGTTGTTCGCGTTTGTCAGGTAGTGCCGCAATGACTAATTCAGCACATTGCATAATGCCTTCAACTTTTAAATGTAAAAACTCGTCTTTCCGGTCGCCTAACGCTGCTGCCGTTTGTTGGCGTTCATCGTCAACAATTGTATGGACTTGTAAACGCAGTGCGGGATCACTAACACGAATAAATCGCCACGGTTGCATTAATCCGACGCTAGGTGCCATATGTGCAGTGGAGAGTATTTTTTGAAATATTTCCTCATCAATGGCTAGGCCATTAAAATGCCTAATATCCCGTCGTTCGGCAATGGTTTTATAAACCGCGGCTTTTTCATCTTCGGAATAGCTGTGTGTGGATTTCATGATGAGGTATGCCTTGTAGTGGCTTTATGTAGTGGCTTTATGTAATGCGCGATGCCGATAAACTACTCTTTGTACTGTGAAGGAGTTTATCCTTTTTGTTGATTACATTCACATTTTTTTACGTTTATGGCTGTTCCCATGAATAGAGGGCAGTTATATATGGAGCAATTATACGTATAGCGCAGGTAATGATAAAGCGGAGTGACATCCGACCGTGATCAGCTTAAGGCACTAAGCCCCACTATGGAACTATGGCAGAAACGCTTAAAGATGAAGCCATTTTGAATAGGAAGGCCCATCAAATCATGACAAGAAAGCCTGTCGTGCTAGGAGCCTGTCGGACTTAACCGTTCGTAGCGAGGGAAAGCAGGAATTGGTCAGTTTTTGCAGTCGATTAAGGTGAATAGCCGCTCTATTTAACGAAATTGACCGTGAAAAATGGCGGGTTCCTGCTTTTCCGCAGTAGAACAGTGTTAAGTCCGACAGGCTCCTAGAGGCACAAGTGGATACCTATGAGGCGATAGCCCTATTGAATTCACATAGTGTCTCTACTACCCCTATAGTGGATGCAAGCTTTAAGGTGGAAGGTATTCTGAGCTGGGCCGAAATAGTTTTTCCGTAGCAGGTTCTCTATTCTCGGACAGGCTCCTAGGAGCCTGTCGAACTTAGGGAGTTGTAGCGTAGTGCTTGATACGCAATAGTGATTTATTCTTTAAATGCCAAATACACAGAATTAGTGGATTCTCCACCAGTGTAAGGGTTCGGGAAGTGCACCACGTGAGCTTCTGATCGAGCAAATACCGTATCGAGTAAAGCGCTAAACTCAGGGTCGGGGAGATCGTTAGACCAGAGACCGAAGAGGCCGCCAGAGTAAAGTTTGTCGGAGAGTTGTTGTAGCGCTGCTTCGCAGTAGAAACTACTATTTTCCGGTGCAAGCCAGTGGCTAGGTGAGTGATCAATATCCAGTAATACCCCGTGGGCAAGGCGTTCTGGTTCGTTGGGATAAAAGCCACTGTCGGTACTGGTCGCCATAGCAAAAAAATCGCCATGGTGTAAGTTACAGCGAGCATCGTTACTTAAGGTATCCCCTAGTGGTACGAGTCCCCGTTGATGCCAGTCGATCACTGCCGCCATGACGTCAATCACCACCATAGAGCTAACATCGCTATCCTCTAAGGCGGCAGCAGCGGTATAGCCTAAGCCTAAGCCACCTACGATAATATCTAAACCTTGCTTGCCATCATTGCCACTGTTTTTCAGCGATGCTTTTAAAGCGGCAAGCCCTAAAGTCGACAGCTGGATTTCCGCTTCAGGAAACAGGCTGGACATCAAAAATTCGTCACCCAATTTCACTTCATAAATAATTTCTCCACCTAAGCGGGGATCTGCTCTACGTCTAAGGCTAATGTCTCCAATAGGAGTGTCTTGGCAATCAATTTCTTCAAACAGGAGAGGCATAATAAAGAGTCTTTGTTATTAATTGTTAATACTGCCAGGAGACTAGAAAATAATCCCCTTGATGTTAGACACGCTGTGAATGCGTCCCTGTACGCTCGTATCGGCATCCATGCCTCAAAAGGTCTAACATCAAGGGTATTATTTTCTAGCTCTAGTTAGTATGTATGAGAATAATAGATAAGTCTGCCCAGAACAACATCGAAGTGTTTTTGTTTTTAAGGCGTCTCACTTTGGACATCTAACGTCTAACCCGTGCGCAGCACATATCAACATTGAATAAGCTGATCAATATCTATACCATGCATTTCCATTATATCTTGTTACCCCTCTTGCGGAATGTTGACACTATGCCTAAGCTCGATCAAACCAATCGTTTAACCGTTACTGAAGTTAGCCCTAAAGGCGCGATGGTGGATGGCTTGGAATACGGAGCGTTAACCTTGCGTGATGCGCCAGCCAATCTGAGTAAGGGCGATATAATTACGGCATTTGTGTATCGTGATGCTTCCGAGAGAATAACCGCGACTGCAGCGAAGCCATTAATACAAGTAGGGCAGTGTGCATATTTAAAAGTAGTCGAGGAGGGTGAGTTCGGAGCATTTCTAGATTGGGGTTTGCCGAAAAATTTGTTGTTGCCCTACGCTGAGCAAGCCTACCCGATACGTGAGGGTGCATCCTATGTGGTATATGCTTATCTGGATAATAGCGACCGTATGGCCGCCTCTACGCTATTACATCATCACCTAGATGAAGATCATGGCGAACTGAAAGCGGGGGATGCGGTAGATTTGTTAATCGCGGCTAAGTCGGAACTGGGTTTTAAGGCGGTGATCAATAATAAACAATTAGGTTTGATCTATCACGATGAACTGTCTCAGCCGTTACGCTTTGGTATGCGTATCAAAGGCTGGGTAAAAGCTATTCGTGAAGATGGAAAAATTGACTTGAGTATCAATAGCCTAGACCAAAAAACTCGTGATCAATTAGAAATGCGTATCTTAAAAGAGCTGCATCACTCCGATGGCCGCATAGAAATATCGGATAAAAGCTCGCCAGAGATTATTTTTAACGTGTTTAAAGTCAGTAAAAAGAATTTTAAACGCGCCTTAGGTAGCCTGTATAAACAACGACTCATTACCATTGAGTCAGATCATATAACTTCGGTAAAACAGACCCCCTGAAGAGTGAGTTGAACCTGTTTCGGGTGATCTGTTTTTTTCGTTATCTGTAGTTTTTTCTAAATATCGTATTCAAGTAACAGCGGTGCATGATCAGAAAAACGCTCTTCTTTGTAAATTAATTCTGAACCCTTAATAATCTTATCCTTTAGCCCCTTGCTAACTATATGGTAGTCAATTCTCCATCCCGTATTATTTGCCCACGCTTGCCCACGATTAGACCACCAAGTATATTGTTCGGCTTCTTGATTTATTTCTCTAAACGCATCGATAAACGTTAATGCATTCTCGCGCTGATTATCGGTATCTTCAAGCAGCCAGTCCATCCATGCTCTTTCTTCTGGTAGGAAGCCAGAGTTTTTTTGATTGCCGCGCCAGTTTTTAATGTCCACTTTTTTGTGGGCAATATTCCAATCGCCACAAATAATAAACTCCCGCCGCTTACGCTGCATGGCTTTAAGTACGGGCTCAAAACGCGACATCATATCGTACTTATATTCTTGGCGTTCTTCTTTGGACGAACCTGAAGGCATATACAAAGAGGCAACACTTACGCTGTCGAAATCTACTTGAATATAGCGGCCCTCAATATCCACATCGCTCCAATCGGTATCGCTAATGGCCCCCAAGCCTATATGCACCGCCTTGGGCTTTTGTTTGCAATAGATGCCTACCCCGCTATAACCTTTTTTCTCTGCTGAATGGAAATAACTATGGTAACCCTCGGGATGAAAAAGAGCATCTTCAATTTGATCGGGTTGTGCTTTTAGTTCCTGCAGGCAAATGACGTCGGCGTCCACTTTTTTCAGCCAGTCAAACATGCCTTTGCGTGCTGCCGCACGAATACCATTGACATTAATAGAGATAACTTTCATTTTTTTCTCTTAGCGAATTAATCGAAACCAACGCCACATGCGTAATATATTCATTAGCGCAGCGGCGACATAAGTAAAGGCGCAGGCCTTTAATACTTGTCGAATAGCGGGAATATACTCTTTGGGAACATAATGCCCTTGGTCGAGAATAGGCAGGGCTTTGTTAAAGCTTGCATCCCACTCCTCAGGTAATACGGCAAGATGCAATAATACGGATAGCAGCATGGTTAACACGCCAAACACTAAGGTGATAAATGATATGAGTGGTAACTTAACAATCCCGCCAACTAATGGCATGACCATTAAAATCGAGATACCTATTTTTTGTAGCCGATTAGCCGAACCCATATATTTTGTGCGTAGTAAACTGACGGTCTCTTTGCGATTAAATTGAATAGCGTGACCCACCTCATGAGCCGCAACCGCAATCGCTGACAATGATTTACCTTCAAATACTTCTGGGCTTAAGCGCACCGCATTTTCGGTGGGGCTATAATGATCATCGTCTTCTGTAGACATTTCCAAAACAACGTTGTCTAAATCATATTGCTTGAGTAAGTGAGCGGCGAATTCGCCACCGGTTCCCGGCATATTGGGCAAATGGCGATGGTGTTTTTTCAATATATGCTTAACCCATAAATGGGGGCCACAGATGAGAAGTAATAGCGCAATGCCAGCAATAACAAACAACATGAATAATTATGTCGAGGTGGGTGAGGCGCTATTATCTATGAAAAATGCCAGTAGCACCAACACTCATCAAGCGTCATTAAGGCGGTGATAAATGCCCTGTTTTTACCCAGATAATGGTAGGCTCTGTCACAAATGGATGATGATTGCTCATATGCGGGCTTCTTATCCATGTATTGCTGGGATAGCACCCATACTCATCTTGAAACGTACCCGATAGCACAAAGACTTCCTCTCCGCCAAAGTGTGTATGCGGTTGAAAAATTTCGTTCGCCGGCCATTTTACCAAGGCGACGTTTTCATGTTCGAAAGCATGTAGTGGCATCACCTCTAGCCCTCCGAAACCTTGGTGCCAAGCAGTGTTAGCGGTATCGATGCGTACCGTAGACTGATCTTGCTCAGAAAACTGGTGGAGCTTAACCAATAGCGTACAACCTTCTTTGCTAAAAGGCGTGTGCCCACTTCCAGCAGGGTTACGTAAGTAAGAGCCTTTTGGGTAGTCACCGTTCTCGTCAGAGAATACCCCATCCAGCACTAGTATTTCTTCGCCTAATGGGTGTTCGTGACGACTAAAGCTAGCGCCTTTTTCATAGCGTACGATACTCGTTGCATGGCCACGTTCTTGCTCTTCCCTAGCTAAAGGTTTGCGCATGACGCCAGCAGATGGACTGTTTGACCAGTCCATCTGGTTAGTGTCAATAACGACGCGTTGAGTAAAATCGATGGTTAACATGAGGTTTATTACCGTTTTCTAATGATTCTGTTCTAGGTATTAATTACGTCCAGCCATAACGCCGCCATCAACATCCCAGATCGCACCGGTCACCCAGCTTGCATCATCAGACAACAGAAAAGCAATGGTTTTTGCCATGTCATCGACAGTGCCAATTCTACCAATAGGGTGAAAGTCGTTAAAAGCGTCTAGTGCAGCATCTACTTCTGCAGGATCAATAAAGGCCGCGTATATGGGTGTTTTCACCACTGCGGGAGAAACGGCATTGACACGAATATTGTCAGCAGCCAATTCCATCGCCATATGTTGAGTCAGCGCATGCAAGCCGGCTTTTGCCATTGAATAAGCCGAAGAGGGCGTCGCCTTAATGGCTTGCTTTGCCCACATGGAGCCAATATTCACAATGCTGCCACCGCCGTTACGCTTCATGTTCTCGGCTACCGCTTGAGACAAAGTAAATATCGCTTTGTTTAACGCCATATAAATTTCATAATCATCCTCAGTATGCTCTAAAAAAGCTTTAGGGTTAAACGAGCCTGCAGCATTGACCAAATAACGAATGTTGTTATTCGTATCATTAATGAATGTCAGTAGTTTTTCAATGTTACTGGAATGATACAGATTGGCTTGTATAGCGGATGCATGTCCCAGTTCTTTTAGTGCGCTAAGTGCCTGCTCCAGCTTCACACTATTATTACCGACAATGACAACTTTAATGCCTTTTTGCACCAGTATTTTTGCTGTTTGCAGGCCCATGCCACTAGAGCCGCCAATAATAAGTGCCACACAGGATATATTAATGCTCATAAAATTCTCCTAAGTAAAATAAATTGAACGTGGTAATCTTAGCGATGTTTTAGCCATCAAAAAAGTAAGCACAAATCAGTGGGGTAGGTACTTTTAGGTACATCTTTATGAAAACAAACGAAAAATTCTTTTTAAGAAAATCCGCACCAGAAAAAACAGCACGCATGGTAGAGGCAATATTTCGTTGCAAATGGTCACTGACGGTTTATCAGCTACTAGCCAATGGTATCAACAGACCAGGAGCGATGGTGCGCAGCGTCGAAGGCTTAAGTACCAAAGTGCTCAATGACTGTCTACGTAAAAATGTGGAATTCGGCATCATCAAACGTATCGCCTATAATGAAGTGCCTCCAAGAGTGGAATATATTGTTACCACATTGGGTGAAAAGTTTATTGGTATATTAGCAGAGTTGGATAAGTTGCAGGATGAGGTGGAAAGCGAAGTATAAATTAATATAATCGTCACGACATAATAGGCAAGGTAAATGGAAGAATTACACGATATAGAGCTAATGCTTAAAAAAGGCATATCATTGATTGCCATTGAATCTTATGAAGAACCACGGGTATTAGAATTATGTACTCGCTTGGCGATTAAATCCTACCGTAACCTTTATCGTTGGAGTAGTAGCGATGGTTTGGTGAACGGAGCTACTACTGGTGTTGGCGATAGTGAGGCGACATTGCAAAAGCCTGAGGAGTTGTTGGCCTCTATTAGGCAAAAAAATGAACCAGGAATTTATGTGCTATGTGATTTTCACGCGTATTTTGATGAGCCGAAAGTCGTGCGTGCGCTAAAAGATATTGCTTTATATGGGGGTGATCATATTACGCTTGTGTTAGTAAGCCATGAAGTTATTCTGCCGCCAGAAATTCATCGCTATAGCACACGCTTCCAATTAAATTTTCCTTCAGAAAGTCAAATTCGTAAAATCGTGCTAGACGAAGTTAGAGAGTGGCAAAAAAAGAATAGCGGACACCGAGTGAAGGTCGATGCAAAAACACTGCTCCTGTTAATTAGTAATTTAAGGGGTTTGACGGCGAGTGATGTTAAACGCTTAGCTCGTGGAGCGATCTATAATGATGGTGCCATTAGCATTAGTGATATATCGGCAGTGAATCAATCGAAATTTGAATTAATGAATATGAGCAATATTCTTTCCTTTGAATATGATACCGCTCAATTTGGTCAAGTGGGTGGTTTACATGGCTTGAAAAATTGGCTGGCGGATCGTAAAGATGCATTTATACAACCCCAGGATAATGTAGATAAGCCCAAAGGCATCATGTTGTTAGGTGTTCAAGGTGGCGGAAAAAGTTTAGCGGCTAAGGCGATTGCTGGACTCTGGAACGTGCCGTTATTGCGCTTAGATATGGGGGCCCTATATAATAAATATCATGGCGAAACTGAGCGTAACTTGCGCGATACATTACAGCTAGCCGATAATGTATCGCCATGCGTCCTATGGATGGATGAAATTGAAAAATCTTTAGGTCAATCGGACAACGAAGGCATTTCTCTACGAGTATTGGGCACGCTGTTAACTTGGATGGCTGAGCGCGATAGTGCTGTATTTATTGTCGCCACTAGTAATGATGTATCGCGGTTACCTCCTGAATTATTGCGTAAAGGACGTTTGGATGAAATTTTCTTTGTTGATTTACCCAATCAAAAAGATAGGCAGCGCATCGCTGACATTCATTCGAAAAGACGAGAATTAACGCTGAGCGTGAGCGATACCGATGCTATCGCTGATGCTACAGAAGGTTTTACTGGGGCTGAAATAGAGCAGGCCATTGTGGCTGCACTCTATACGGCTAAAGCAAAAAAAGAAGATGTGAAAGTCGAACATGTGCTTAATGCAATACATGCAACGGTGCCTATTTCAATTACTCGAGCAGAAGATATCAATACCTTACGTTTATGGGCAAAAGAACGAGCGGTAATGGCGAATTAATGAGACATTAACTACCAACATAATGTTAAGAATAGGAAGATATTTTTGAGCTAATATGAAGTTAATTATTTAGGTGAATATGAAAAAAATAGTGGTAAATGACAAAATGCAATCGGCTTATTCGTACACGCGGACAACATCTATGGGCGAAGACTTCGCCGCTAATTTTTTACCAGAGCTGACGCCAAAAGAAATGTTGGCTTTAGGTGTGTTTGGTGGAAAATACTTAAATGATTGTAGACAAGAGTTTCCAGAGGATTGGTTTGTTGATGCAAAAATCAGTACGGGTGAAAAAGATCCTGGACTAAACTATTATTCAGTCAATGCATCCCAGCCACTGAGTGAGTGGCTTAGAAAGGGTTGGATTCATTCTCAAGATCCACGCGGTTGGTTTCAATGGTATTGTCGGTATTATATGGGCCGAAGAACGGCAGACGAAGATGTGCGCCAGATTAAGCGTTGGCGAGCATTTAGTCGGCATGCGGGAGCCGTTAGAAAATATTGCGAGCCTCTCGATCACTGGTGTAGAAAAAAGCAACGACAAGCGTTATTACATTGGGCGTATGATTCAAGGAATATTTGAAGCTGGTGAATGTGGGTTTTCGAAACTAAGACGCGAAAAACCATGTGTAAGCGCTAGTGGCCCTTTTGCTGTAATAACACAATCAATGCGGATAATTTTTATTACCATCGCGGCCAACACCATAAAAACTCCTCCCTGCCTCAGCAGATCTTGTTCGCGCTCGAATAGTTGATGATTATGCATGGATTGAAAATTAACCTGAGGTGACACTCAAGATAGATCGGTTAAGTCTTTGGACTCAAGCGTTGAAAGCCGCGCAGAGGTCATAATGAAGCCTGCGTGGCAGTGACGAATGAATTAGCAAGAATTGGTTTAGTGATTATGGCAAGTAGAATTGTTTTTTAAGTGGATACAGGTATGAAAATAAAATCGTTTGCTGGCACGAGCAAGAATGCGGTGAAGACAAAAGTATGGGTAGCGATGTGCATATATCTACCCATTTCATCTCTAAAGTTTCGGTCATCTCTCACTAAAAAAATGCAGAAATTATTACGGTTACTTCAGCTTAATTTGTACGGCAAGCGTGATCTTATGGCGCTGATAAAGGGGGTAACGTCATGTGAAAGTTAACAGAAAAGTAGTTGGAAAATGTGATCCAGATAACACCATAAGGTTTATTTTTTCGTTATCTTATTTTAAAAGAACACTAAAGTTAAAATTTTTCTTTGCCTGCTTTATTTTAATGCAATAATTACGACGAAAGATAAATGACACTAAAAAGTAAGTGCAGACACTTAGGGGTCGTTAAAGGTTACCACTTAGAGTGCTGGTTGAGATGTAAGTAATGTGAAGAAAGTAGTGCGGATGACTTGATTAATATAACACTTTGGTATGAAACTAAGGGTAGTTTAATTTTTCGCTGTAACGTCATAAATATATAAAAAATTTCTGGTTCCGCCCAAGTTTATGCAATGAGGTTATCTAGAAAAATTGTACTAAAAGAGTATATTTTTTTAAAAACATGATCTGGTGATTGATTTTCTGATGTTAATATAATGAATCTCATATGAAAAATTCGGGGTCGAACAATTAATCTGCAATCGCAGATAGTCGCCGATATTTTTTTAACTTTTCTTCAGTAAGTGGATGATCGTAATAGGAATATAATCCAAAGCTGTCAAAAGCAGGCTGCAACGCCACCTAATTTTGACGGCATAAAAGTTTATTTGAGGAAAGCTTGATATCATATGTCCCCTAATTAGGGAGTATTCCGATCAATGAAGAGCAGCTAGTATTACAGTTGTAAGTTTTCACCAAAGTCGATAAGTTATTCGTATAAGCTAAGTATTACTTGCGGTTGGGTTAACCATTTTTATAGGGAACCAAATGGATTATATGGCCTTAAATATACAGGTAAATGGGGACGTGTGAGAAATAACATTCCTATTTTTAAGTAATAATAGGAATATTGCTTCTCGATTATTGTTATAAAAATAAAATATTTCTTACCTCTTGTAAAAAACCACAGTCGCGTATACTATCCAATTCGATTAGAGCAATATAAAAAATATAAAAAATATTTCATGGGAATATAAAGATTGAAAATAAAAAATATTAATTCGAAAAACATGAATCCATTCTGCATAAATATATCAATGCGAGATCGTTGGCTGCATCGTTCTGGCGTTTATTTATAAAGCGATGACGGCGATATTTGGCTCAGTTGTGATCTCAGAAAAATATTTTCTGCGTCACGTATCAATATGATAACTTCTAACTAAAACTCATCAGCATACGTTTTATACGGTTGCCCTTTTCTTGACACCTTAGATACTTTTAAGCCACCATTTCGTTTATTTAATGTATCTTTTAAGTGTAGTAAGTTCAGGAAAACCCCTCAATAATAAGGGCACTTATGACATTCCAATATAGATGGTTGAATGAAATATCAGAAACTGAACAATCTCAAATACGGCAGTTATTTATAGCCAGTATTGAAGACGAAGGCATGCTGGGATTCGATGAGTCTGATGATGAGGACATATCCTCTTTTATTTACAAGCTTGCAGCCAAAGTAAAAAATAACATTTCTCAGGTGCTGCTTATTGTTGACGAATCCACGGGGGATCCGGTCGGTACGGTAGTGCTTACTAGAGTGCAGCACAAGACGAGCTGCCATATCGCAGAGCTAAGTAAGGTCATAATCTCCCCCGGTTTTAGAGGGTCCGGAGTTTTGAAAAATGGCATTCGAGAGCTTTGTGTCTTGGCGCTAGAGTTAGGAGTCTCAAGGTTTGTTTTTGATGTTAGGGAAGGAACAGAAAGTGCCACACTTTGGTCTGGGCTGGGTTTTGAGACTTATGGGCGGCTCGAAGATTATTCACACTACAAAGGAAAGCAATACCCCGGTTTATTTATGACATCAAGTGTTAGCGGCTTGTTAGAAAAATACCAGAAAAAAAAGTGATTAAAAAATACTAAAGCAGAAGATGAAAATGTCAATCCAAGTGTTTGTATTTTTTAGGGGTATCGAATGAATAAAACTAATACTAAGCGGGCAATGTCTTTGCCAACACTAGCTATACATGAAGGGGCAGTAATAGACACATCGACAGTGAATTGCGAACCTTTGACCCTTACTAATAGCTATATTTTTGAAAGTCCAGAAGACGCAGAAAATAAATTTTCCGGAAAAACGGAAGGGCATGTATACAGCAGGATTTCTAATCCAACGGTAAACGCCTTCGAGCGACGGGTTTCTTCTATAGAAAAAGCCTTCGGCGGTGTAGCATTTAGTTCGGGGATGGCTGCGATAGATGCCGTTTTGACAGCTTACCTTAAGCCTGGAGATCACGTCCTTGTTGGTCAAAATATCTTCGGAACGACAGTATTTTTATTTGTTGAATTTTATGAACGCTGGGGTGTGAAGATTGACTTTGTTGATTTTAGCAATGAATCCGATTGGAGCAGTAAGTTATCTGAAAAGACTCGGCTAGTATTTTTTGAAACGCCATCAAATCCTAATTTAAAATTAGTCGATATCGAAAAAGTTTCAAAAGCGTCACACAGCATGAATGCATTGGTTGTCGTCGACAATACTTTAGCCACTCCGGTCATTACCAAGCCGTTAGAATATGGTGCAGATATTGTTGTGCATTCTGCGGGTAAATATTTGGATGGGCAAGGTAGAGTGGGCGGTGGGGTTGTGGTGGGTAACCAAGACGTTTGTGAAAAGATGCGGGGTATTGTACGTACGAAAGGTAACTGTATCAGTCCCTTCAATGCGTGGATCATACTGAAAAGCTTAGAAACCCTAGAAATACGCTTGCGGCTTCACTCAGAGAATGCGTTGAAGATTGCAAATTTTCTCGCCTCAGTCGGTTCTGTCGAGAAAGTTTATTACCCGGGTCTCACAAGTCATCCTCAGTATGCACTCGCGTTAAAGCAGCATTCCAATAGTATGCATGGAGGGATTATTTCCTTTGAATTATCGGGGGACAAAATGCGTGCATGGCGCTTCATGGCTAACCTTGCGTTAATTACCAATAGTACCAATATTGGTGACACAAAGACTCTTATTACACACCCCGCAAGTACCACGCACGGTCGTTTAACTAATGAACAAAAATTGATTTTTGGTATTACTGATTCCTTGTTGAGGATATCGGTGGGATTAGAAGCAAGTTCGGATCTTATTGATGATTTAAAATATGCTTTTCAAGCTATACAACCTTTAATGAAAACCACACAGGAATTACATCATGAACAACCTGCTGAGCACCGTTGATTTTAGAGAAAAATTAGAAAAAACACTACACCATAATTTGACGTTAGATCATCCGATAATAGGCGAATTGGTTAAACCTGAATTGAACGTAGAGCTTATGCGAGTAATGGCTTTGCAGGGATATCAACTGACTAAAAACTTTTTAGAATATGTAGAAACTCTATTTTTCTATTGTCCATTACCGAAACATAAAAGCCGGTTATTGTTGAATTTGTTTGAAGAAGAAACAGGGCGTCTTTCGAAGACAAAAAATCATGTCGAACTAATGCAAGACTTCATTCGGGCACTGGGTATTTCCGACGAAGAAAGAGACGCCGCAACCGCATATCCAGAAACACAAGAATTAATTGATTATAGAATGAATGCTGTAAAAAACCGCACTATTTATCATGTAGGCGCGGCGGCGGTGATGATTGCCAGCGAAGGGCAGAATCTTGAAACGCGCGCAGGGGAAGCACGACACGAGATTCTCGGAAAGCTGTATGGTCTCACTGAAAAAGATTTGCTATTCTTCTCGGTTCATCAAAAAGAAGACGTTATGCATGTAAGTGAAGGCTTAAATTTAGTTTCAGATATTTGTGATACTATAAAATTACAAGACGACGCTCTGTTTGCTGTTAACCATACCTGTCAGTTATTCTGGGATATGTACAGTGGGGTCGCTATGCGACATTGCCCACAAATAATGGCCGCATAACTCCTATGAATAATTACCAGTTGAGTAGATTTTTTTCTACATCTTACCTCGAAGCTAAAACCCGACTTATCTCCGCCGCGAAAAAAAAAGGACTATATGTTCGTTCATACGATTTAAATATGAAAGGACTTCAGGGCGAAGATTTATCAATGGATACTGTCGAGATAGGCAACAGGAACTGTAAAAATGTATTAATAATATTAAGTGGCACGCATGGTATCGAAGGGTTTTCCGGTTCGGCGTGCCAGCTATCGTTATTAGATCGGCTCGATACATTAGAGCTTGACAAGCAATTTATCTTACTTGTTCATGCTCTGAATCCATTTGGATTTTCTTTTTTACGACGAACGAACGAATCTAATATCGACGTAAATCGGAATTTTTTGGATTTTGATAAAGAGGTTCACTCTAATGATGAGCCTGAACACAGTTTAATTGGTAAATTACGAAAAACGTCAAATGGCGTCGGGAAACTGGCGCTGAGTTTGACATTACTAACAGAAATAGTCAGGGGTAATAAGGTAAAGGTTCAAAAGTTAATTACCGAAGGACAATATGTTCATGAGAAGGATTTGTTCTTTGGTGGTTTTTCCTCTTCAAAGTCCGCATTAATTTGGCAAGATTTGGTAGCAAAGTATCAAGACAAGGAAGTCTATTTGCTGGATATTCATAGCGGTTTGGGTATGTTTGGTGAAGGCTACGTGATTTCACACGCTAAAAAAGATTCTGTGAGTTTTCGAAATAATAACCAGTATTTTGATGGGCTGAACCTTGTCCACACTAGTACAGATCTGAGCGTAAGCTCTACGCTGAATGGCAATTTATCCAGTTCTATACCGAACCCAGATAACGCCTTAGTTTTGGAGTTTGGCACTTACAGTGGGCTGAAAGTATTGAATGCAATGGCAGTTGAAAACTACCATTATTGGGAGAATAAAAATTCCATTAAGTATGTTAAGTCGCGGACTCAACTGAAAAACACTTTCACACCCAATTCAAAAAAATGGAAACACCAGATCGTTGAAACGTTTTTAACTGTATTGGAAAAACAGAAGGCATTAATGGCTATTAGTCAGTGATAGATAAAGCCTCGTGACATTTATTAAAAATAACTATACTTTATTATTGATCGTGACCTTTGGGATAGTCGTTTCCCTATTCTCCACGAGCATAAAAACATCATACCAAGTGTTTTTTGTCGCAATGTCTGAAGATTTCAATTTAACTCGCGGCGAGTTTGCGTTATCCGGTACCTTTTTTATGGCCATATTTGGTATCAGTTCTCCGATTGTTGGCTATATTGCAGATCGTATTGGTGCCAAAAAAACTATTATCGGCGGTTTGTTCTTCAGTGGCATATTGTTCCTGTTGATGGCCACATTTAAGAGTTTTACCTCATTCCTTTTTCTGTATGGTGTTGGCGCTGCGTTTGCTTACACCGCTATTTCATACGTATCTTTAGGTGTTTTAGTAGATGAAATTAGTTCACCAAAGGCTAAGGGGTTTATATACGCTCTAGTGACAAATGGTGCAGCGTTAGGTTTTGTATTTCTAGCACCACTGTGGCTGTACCTTGAATCATTTTTTAGCTGGCGAGATATCTATTGGATTACCGGGATGGTATTTATTGTACCTCTAACAGTATTCGCTATTATTGTTATGCGTACGGTCAATGTGGATGAGAAACTAATCGAAAAAGCCTATGAAGCGCCTATTCCAAAAAGGTTTAACCAGCGGCTAGAGTACGTGTTTACCAGTGCAAATTTCTACTTTCTTGCTTTGGGTTTTTTAGGTTGTGGCGTCACAATGGCTTACATCGATATACATTTAGTCGCTCAACTCAAGGATATGGAGTTGAGTTCAGGCTTTATCGGCTTGAGCTTAGCTGTATTAGGTGTATCTGAGTTTGTTGGTGGTATTACAGCGGGAATATTGTGCGACCGTTACCCGCAAAGGTTTGTCTTATCTGGTTTCTATCTTCTGCGCGCATTGGCGGTATTCATACTTCTTGCCTTACCGGGTCAAATTGGTGTACTGCTTTTTGCAATCGTTTTTGGACTCTCTTTTATGGGCACCATAGTTGGCACATCGGTGGTTTCATTAAATATATTTAGTAAAGATATTAAAGGGTTTGCCTTTGGATTCGTTTGGCTTTTTCATCAAATAGGTGCGGTTCTGTCGACCCATTTTGGGGCTAACTTGTACGATATTAAGGGAAATTACCAAATGGTTCTATTAATAACGGGGTTCATTGCTGTGCTCTCCGCGATATTGGTTCTTCAAATAAGAATCCCCCCCGCAAGTGGAAAAAATATTTGACATGCGGCCCGTTTAAAATGAAACCCAACCAACCTACACTCTGACCAATGTGGATAACATCAGTTAACCTTTCTGCTCCTAATTTTACCGGAGCACCCGATGAAATCCATTCTCAGTAAACAGCAGTGCCTAGACTGGACTGACGAGCAAGAACAAAGCGGTTTATCTATCGCGTATTTTTGTCGTAATAACACAAACAATGCGGATAATTTTTATTGCCATCGCGGTCAATATCGTAAAATTTCTCAAGATCTACGAGGTTGGTTTCAATGGTATTGTCGATAGTATATGGGCCGAAGACTTACGCCAAATTAAACGCTTTAGAGACATTTAGTCGGCATGCGGGAGCCGTTAGAAAATATTGCGAGCCTCTCGATCACTGGTGTAGAAAAAAGCAACGACAAGCGTTATTACATTGGGCGTATGATTCGAGAAAAATTTGATATAAAGGGTAGCGAGTCTATTTCACTATAACAATGTTGCCTTTTACCTTGCGTAGAGTGAAGTTGATGTCATACAGACCTAAACCGTTAGTTTCTTCGTAGGCAGTAGGCGTTTCGTCTATAATATATCTGATTAGTGATTTTAAAAACAATCCTACCTTTATATCTTGGCTTTTTCCGGAGTGTAAAGCTTCTAATTGTGATGAATCGAATAGCTTAGCGATAGGGAAAGTAATACTTGCATAAAACCCTGTGCTCGTTGTGCCAGACACATCACCTTTACCTACTAGTGTTAATGTGCGGTTAATGGCAGATAGCCAAGTCTTTTTTCTTTCAATGGTAATAGTGTCCATTTGTAGTGTTTGTTTTTTTGAATCAAGACGGTGGTGTTGATAGTGTATTTTTCCGTAAGGATTAACTGTTTTCCATTGGTAACGATTGTCCTTCAGTTTAGTGCATTGTGATCCGATGACTTGTGTTTTTATCGTCAGATTTGTATTCTTTATCGACAAAACTGGCATTCCAATTCGAAGCGTCCCTTGTTTGGATTGCTCATAATCTTTAATTGAATCACAGTGAGCGGCACTGCGAAATTCTGGCTCTGTGATTCCAATAGGAAATGCAAGCTGATGATAGCTGAAGCATAATATAAAAAAAGTAAACAGAGTGGGGTTAAAATAAATTTGCATGGTGTGCTTGAAAATCTATAGGGTTAAGTGTTGATTGGAGAAATGATATTCTGTTTTGCTAAAATACCCATTGAGTTTTTATTCGATGTGAGCCATGCATCGTCTGGTTTTTATTTTAGTGATTTAGTGTATTGTATTTTTCCGTAGTCAGTGGTCTTCTTGAGTCAGCTTAACCTTTTGCCAATGTTTAACTAAAAGTAAAGTAAGATTGTATCATCATTTTTATATGTTAAGGTAATCACCTCGTTCAATGAGTCGGCGTCAATTTTTATTTTTCTCAGTCGCGCGCTAGTTTTCTCGGTAATTTTTTGTTGTCCCGTTTTATTTGCTGATGATAAAAGTATGGTTCCAGCGGTGTGTGTATTTTTATTGTTGCTAGCCACTGCTATAAAGGTTAAAAAGTCAGTTGATTGTTAAATTTTTTCTGGTTTATTAAAGCTTATGGGTTTATAGGTGACAGTATATAACTAATAAAGGAGAGCGTGAGTGCTTTTATAGTATAAGGTGCTACTTAACGGTACTGTACTCTTAGTTGAAATCAACTACCATTCAGTTGGAACGACATAGCAGAGATATATTATTTGAAATCCTCTAGAATAAAAAAACGATTCCATCGAGAACAAGCTTTACTGGATGCGATCAGTTCAAATGCCGTGCTTATCAATCAGCAGGGCACAATACTGCTAGCAAACGCTGCTTGGAATCAATATGCCAATCAAAATGAGGGTGACGAAGCTAAATGTGGTATCGCTAATAACTACTTAGAGGCGTGTCTCAATGGCGATGATGATGCCAAAGCAGTCCTTCAAGGTATCACCAAAATATTAGCTGGCGAAGCCGCTAAATTTGAACATTTGTATCCTTGCCATAGCCCTTCCGAAAACCGTTGGTACATTGTTACTGCTACTCATTACCCACATCAAAAAAATGATATTCGTGTACTCATTACCCACAACAACATTACTGGTTTGATGGAACGTCAGCGCGCTATTGAGGCACGAGAAAACCGCTATATTAAGGTAATTGACTCGCTAATTGAGGGCATGGTAATCCAAAGTGCGAATGGCGAAATTGAAACTTGCAATGAATCCGCGGCTGTATTGTTGGGATTATCGATAGAGTCTATATATGCACAAAAATCCCTATTGCCTAAACAAAAGCTGTGGTATATCGACGGCAGTGAAATGCCAGAAGATCAATTCCCACCCTTACTAGCGTTAGCGAGCGGCCAACAGATCAAAGATATTACACTTGGAGTAGGGGACGATAAGAAAGCGCTGAATTGGTTAAAAATAAATTCTCATCCGATATTTGATGATGTGGAAAGCCTGTTGCCGTCAGGTATCGTCACTACCTTGGTATCTATGACCAAGGAATTGCATCAAACGCAGCAGCTGCGTGAACTGAGTGAGCGTTTTGAATTAGCGGTTGCCAGTGCCAGTATTGGTATTTGGGATTGGTGTGTCAGCGACAATCGTCTTATTTGGGACGATAATATGTGCAAGATTTATGGCATTAACCCCGATGACTTTGACGGTGTTTATGAAGCATGGTGTCAAACTATTCATCCAGAAGATCTTGTTGAAATTGAACAACATTTACAGGATGCTTTGGTAATGGGCATCCCCTTTGAAAAAGATTTTCGAGTGATATGGCCTGACAAATCGGTTCATATCATTAAGCCTTTTGCTATTGTTCGGCGCGATTCAGCAGGAAATCCTGAGCGTGTAGTAGGCGCGAACCAAGATGTTACTCAGCTAAGATTAGCACAACAAACATTGAAAGAAAGTGAGCAGCGACTACAGTTGATGATACATCACCTACCTGTTGGGGCCGTTTATTTTGACGGTAGTTTGTTATTTATGAATGCCTCAACGGAAATGGTGACGGGTTATCTTCAAAGCGAAATTACCACGATAGAAGCATGGTTTACTATTTTATTTGGTGCGCAACGAGAAGAGATTTATTTACAGTATCAACAGGATCGAACACTGGGTTTTCCTCAAACACGTACCTATGAGTATCGTCATAAAAAAGGTCATCAGCATTGGCTTGAATTCAATGCTTTTTTGTTTGAGGCTGGTGAAGCTTGGATTATTACTGATATTAGCGAGCGTAAAGATGCCGAGAGTAAATTAGAAAAGCTAGCTTTTTTTGATCCGGTTACCCAGCTGCCCAATCGTACAAATTTTGATAAAGTGTTAAAGGAAACCATACTGGGTGCTGAGAGACATCAATTAAAATTTGCGTTATTACTCCTAGATGTGGACCAGTTTAAACGAATTAACGACACCTATGGGCATCCCACAGGTGATAAATTATTAACATTGTTTGGTGAGCGTTTAACAAATCGTTTGCGCGAAAGCGATATGGTCGCTCGCTTGGGAGGTGATGAGTTTACTATATTAGTGGGGGATTTTAAAAAACCTAGTGAACTTGCTGAGCTTGCCCGACAACTTATTAATGAGTTACGGCAACCTTACCCTATTGATTCAGGATTTGAAGTAACGGTTACGGTGAGTATTGGTATTAGCCTTTATCCATCTCATGCGCAAGATGCCATGCGTTTATTGCGCAATGCAGACACTGCGATGTACTTAGCAAAAGCCAAAGGCCGCGATACCTATCGTTTTTATTCAGAAGAGCTGACGGATGCGGTAGAGCATCGGGTGTCATTAGAATCGCAGTTGCGAGAGGCGGTAAAGGCCAAGCATTTTGTGCTACATTATCAACCCTTAATCGACATGTCCTCGGGTGCTATTTATGGGGTAGAGGCTTTAATTCGTTGGTATAAGCCTGATGGTGAAATGATTTCACCCGATTTTTTTATGGCAGTTGCCGAGGAGTCTGGACTAATTGCACCTATGGGGGAGTGGGTGTTGCATCAAGCGTGTGAGGATATGGCCAGTTGGGTGCATGCAGGCTTGCCCATCAAAAAAATCGCGGTAAATTTATCAACCATACAGATCGAAAAAAGTGATGTGGTGAGTATCGTGTTAGATACACTAGCCGCAACGCATTTATCAGCTGAATACCTAGATCTTGAGATCACTGAAACTACATTAATCTCGCAGATGGATAAAGTTGAAGCCATGATAACTCAGCTTAAGCAACATGGTATTGGTTTTTCGATTGATGATTTTGGTACAGGTTATTCATCGTTAACGTACTTAAAGCGTTTTTCAGCGAATCGTATAAAAATAGACCGCAGCTTTGTTAGCAATATTCCGCTAGATAAAAATGATGTCCAGTTGGTGAGCGCTATTATTAATATGGGGCATAGTATGAACTTATCGGTAATTGCGGAAGGAGTAGAAACTCAAGAGCAGTTGGATATTTTGCGCGAGTTAGGCTGTGATTCATATCAGGGTTTTTTAAAGTGCCGTCCCGTGAGCGCGGCAGCGATAGAAAAAATACTGCAAAGTGAATTGAAGAATATATCCTAGTATATTGAAAAATATCACCAGTTAGGCGTTGACGTAGATTGACGTGACGACAGTATCAGAAAATCTGAGCGTTGCCGTACATGACATTACGATTACGGGTGCAGGAAAAAGCAACAGCAGGCTTTGTTGTCATGATAAAATAAAGTCAGTGTTATTGACGCTGACTCCATGATTGCAGCACGTTAAATACCAATGTTTTCTAGTGTTTTTAGTATTTCTTTTACTAATGTAGCGGCTTTTGGGTGTTGTTGTTCAAGGTCTAGCAGTAGTAGTTCTAAAGTTTCGTTTAGGCTGAGATCCTGAGGTTCGGGTTCATCTGAGCGATGTAAGTGATTATGCACCTGTTGCATTAACGCTCGTTGTGAGTCACTTAGCTCATCATTTGGGTTTTTTTCAAGAGAGGCTTGTAAATCTGAAAACAAATTTTTTGTGGTGTGCTTTACCATAGAGATTTTCTCCTTTTCTAGGATTACAATAATATCTAGCCTTCGTCATTAAATAATAAGCTATTAGCTAGCGTAGGTAAAAGAATATTTTAGCGCTAAAGTTTAATTTTAATAGCTTTAGGTAGTACTAGCAGGGTGCTTGAAAAGAATACACTCCGTTTCAGGCCATCTGAG
>JBLHJR010000047.1:0-24122 GCA_047619205.1 Candidatus Endobugula sp.
TAGTTCATCGACGCGACAGCTTAAGAGCAGAAAAAATTCTGCAAGATAAATTGTTCGACAAAGAAAAAAATGGCAATATCACCATTTTATGGAATCACCAACTTGACGAAGTATTAGGTGATCAAAGAGGGGTGACTGGTATGCGCATTAAAAGCATGCTCGACGAAAGTCCTACAGAAATAGACTTGCAAGGTGTGTTTATAGCCATTGGCCACAAACCCAATACCGATATTTTCAAAGACCAGCTCACCATGAAAGATGGCTACATCGTAATCAACAGCGGCTTAAACGGTAAGGCGACTCAAACTAGCATTGAAGGTGTTTATGCATCAGGTGATGTCGCTGACCATATTTATCGTCAAGCAATCACTTCTGCTGGATCGGGCTGTATGGCGGCATTGGATGCTGAGAAATTTTTAGACCAGTAGTCATTCCCAATATGCTGGCGGGGCGATTTAAGTACACACCTTAGGCGCCTACCACCCTTTCCTAAAAAACGATTATGCCAAGCGCTAGTCACTCGTCACTTATTTTTTAGCATATAATAAAAAAATAATGGCACCCCTAGCACATAGCGCCTAAACAGACGCTTAGGCTCAAGACACAAACGATATAACCACTCTAGCCCAAACTGCCGAAATATAGCCGGGGCACGAGAAAAACGTCCCGCACAAAAATCAACTACAGCCCCACCACAAACAATAATAACAGGGCCATCAACGGTAGCGACTATTTCCTGCGCGAGCTTTTCTTGCTTAGGCATTCCCATCGCTAAAATCACCAGCGTTAGCTGTGATGTCTTTATATTATCCTCTAGAGCCTCTACATAAACATTACTTTCCAGAAAACCATCGATTCCTATAAAGGGCTTTGCAGATAATAATTTTTCCCCTCCCTTAGTTAGCCAAGGCTCCTGTGTACCAAAAATAAAAAGGTTAACTTCTCTTGCTGTATTTAGAATATGATGAATTAGTAAGGGGATAAAATCTGTGCCGTTCAAATTAGCACCAGGATTACAAGCGTTATACTTACAAGCTATGCTGACACCGGAACCATCACGCAAGCGATAAGTTAAGGCAAAAAAATTATCGGCTATAGCATTATTATTATGTATTAAATTATAGGCATGCTGATTAACAAAACCTAATGAGATCGGTACATCCGTTTGGGTTATTTCTTCTAAGAATAGAGGTGTATCTTTTTCATCAAGCAGCGTTAGCGAACGAATGATGGGGTCATTAACATGGGAAGTATCAATAAACTGCACTAATCGTATTCCTAAGCATTAAACACACATAGTATTGATCAATACTAAAATCACACTATGCCAGACAAAAATATTTGCACCATTGACATTATCTTCACTAAACGACCCATGAAAAATTCAATTCACAAGACGCTAATCATATACATTACTTGGTAGCTAACCCGATAGCGTGAATAACGCCAAGATGAAAGAAAACAACAAGCATAGTAGCATATTAATAATCAGATCTTTACCTACACCTGACGATAAAACACCGCTACTGGCGGTAATAAAATGGCTAAGATAATTAAGACTATTTAATTCACAGAAATCACCGTTAAGTTAAATAATATTATTTATTATTATTTCTAATGTTAAGCAATTCAGCCTACCAAGCTTAGATTAGTTTGTAACGGCTTTTATCTAGAAAAGCTTGCCCTTATAATCGGGCCTAATAGCCATTAGACTTCTTATTTTTTACCCTGCAATAGCATTTTGACGCTGAAAGGCCTCAGGGCCTGTACATATACTCCAGCCACCCTTTATTCGGGGACGGTATTGGGTTTTAATCGCAATGGCATCAATAATGCTAATTCCACAACGCTTAAAATATAACCCCCGTTCGTTGACCGACAGATTGACCGCTGATAAAAAGACAGCTTGCCGTGTTTATACATCAAGCTTGTTACGAAAATACCACAACGCACCATGCTCAGTTCTCAATATAAATAAAGCGCATCTGTCCATCGATATGTTTATTCAAATATGCAACTAAATAGATATTAATACTGTACTACTTTACATCTACCGATAATGTTTCTTCCACTTCAACGCTAATAGCGGCTTCCACCCGTCTATTTTTTGCACGATTCACCTCTGTATTATTTTCAACTAGGGGCTGCGTTTCGCCGTACCCAAGTGCCGATAAACGAGCAGCGTCAATAGCGTAATTACTAATTAATATACGCATGACTTCATTAACCCGTCGCTGGGATAGTGACTGATTATACTCTGACGACCCTATTGAATCAGTATGACCGCCAATCACTATCGTTATTGTTGGGTACTGTTTCATGAACACCGCTAGCTTGCCTACCTCTGGTATATACGTGGAAGAAACTGTATCAGAGTTCGAGGAAAACTCAACATTAAGTGTGACCATCTCTGTCACCACAGATGTTTTAACACAACCGCCTGCGTCCACTAATCCACCCGCAGCGTTACAACGTTCGGCAAATGACAGGGTTACAGGCTCAACGATTACTGGCTCAACGCTTGATACTTGCTGCACGGGAGCTGGCGTTGCCTTATTGGTCTCACCTAAAAAAACTTGCAGGCCAACGCCAAATAACAAATCCGAATCGATGTCAGTTTCACTCATAGCGCTTAGGTAGCGTATATCACCACGCAATGCAATGCGTTCACTAAAGTGATAACGCACACCAAATCCGGCGCTAAATGCACCGCCATCATCAGCAGTATTACCGTATTCCATACTTGCCGCTCCAAGCGCAATATACGGACTAAAATTACCTACATCACCCGTGTCCAATAATAGCTCTAAACGATACAAGTCCAGATCACCGATGTCCGTGCCAACGTTTGCTTCTGCATTGGCCGTGGCATAAGAAAACTCCAGCATATAAGGATCAGAAAAACGATAACCTAAACCAAAACCTATCAATGCATCTACATCAATATTACGATCAGCATCCAAGTCTAAAGCGTTTAACATAGGCGTAAAAGTGATACCCCCAGCTCGGTCATCTTCAATAGTGGGATAAGTAAAGACTTCTGCTGAAGCAGTAAGTGACGTAAAATACGATAAGATGCCTATTAATAAATAATTTAAAATAAGTTTCATTTGACTTCCCCATGAGGCAAAAAAATAATTGCTAACATTATACTACTTTTACCCCCGATATGAAGGGAAAACAACAGAGCAAAAAAATAGGGTTTTATTTATCAGTCTCGTTCTATCATTTATTATTAAGCAACAACCTGCATGAAAGTAAATTTTCTATTCATGCAAAAATTTCATACGGAATATGATACACACTATATTATCCACTTAAACTACATTGCCAACACTATGACTCAACTGCCTTGGCTAGACCCCAACATTATTGCGTTTCCCGATACTAATCAGGCATTAGTCTCACCCAATGGTTTATTAGCGGCTGGAGGTGAATTGACACCCAAGTGGCTACTCAAGGCCTACTCACAAGGTATATTTCCATGGTTTAGCGAAGGCGAGCCGATCTTATGGTGGTCACCCTCCCCTAGAACAATAATTGATATAGATCAGCTTCATATCAGTAAAAGCTTAAAAAAAGCATTAAAGAAAAAAAACTACAGCATTAGCTTTGATAAGGCCTTTAGAGAGGTTGTCGACAACTGCGCCCAACCCCGCCAAGATCAAGAGGATGTAGGTACTTGGATCACTCCAGAAATACTGGACGCTTACCACTTACTACATAAACAGGGATATGCGCACTCCGTAGAAGTGTGGAATGGTGACAACTTAGTCGGCGGTGTCTATGGGGTAGCACTAGGAAAAGTCTTTTTTGGCGAGTCCATGTTTAGCCATCAAACAAATAGTTCAAAAATTGCACTCGTTCATCTGGTCGAACAGCTAAAAGAATGGCACTATGTGGCTATTGATTGTCAGGTTCATAATAATCACCTTGAGTCATTGGGCGCAACTCAAGTGCCACGAATGGAATTTGAGACGCTCATTAAACAACAAGTGACTAGAACCCCTTGCCACTGGGGGGCTAAGCAAAAGTAAAATGAGCCACACAATTAATGCTCGATCCGACCCATCCTATATATACTCATATAAATAATGGTTAACGCTGAATGAGCAACCTTGACGAAAAGATTGATGCGATTGAAGAAGTCTCTGAATTAGAGTCATTGCAATTCTTCCAAACTCAGGCACACCCCTGTAGTTACCTAGAGGATGAAACTGCGTCCACCGTCTTTCTCAGCCCTAAACAAACCATTAACCGCGCACTCTACTCACAACTATCTGAATATGGCTTTCGTCGCAGTGGTGCGCACATTTACAAGCCGCTCTGCGCCGACTGCAAGGCTTGCGTCCCTATGCGTATCCCTGTCGCTCTGTTTATGCCTAGCCGCAGCCAAAAGCGCACGTGGAAGCGTAATGCCGATATCACTATACACATGACTGATAGCGTGGATACAGATGAACATTACGCACTGTATGAACGCTATATAAACCAGCGCCATCAAGATGGCGATATGTACCCACCTTCACGCACACAATTCCAGAGTTTTCTAAGCAGCGAATGGCACTCTAGCTGTAACTATGAATTCCGTAAAGACGGCAAACTCATAGCAGTGTCTATCGCTGACACCATGGACAATGGGATTTCTGCGGTTTATACCTATTATGATCCCGCTGAAGACAAGCGTAGCTTGGGTAGCTTTGCCATTCTATTCTTAGTACGAGAAGCAAAAAAGCATCACCTCAATAGTGTTTACCTTGGCTACTGGATTAAAAATTCAAATAAAATGAACTACAAATCCGCTTATCGGCCCCTAGAAATACAGTCCGGTGACAGCTGGATATTGGTCAATTAAAGTAAAAACACAGCTAAGTCGATCAATCTCACCTTCTCTTGCCCTCTTTTCCTTTTAAATACCCATATCTACTTGGCTATTGGCGTAATTTCAGGCAAAATGCAGCGCTTTCATTACCCTCGTTTAGGATAAATCGCTCGAATGGCAAAAGAAGACAATATTGAATTAGAAGGTGAAGTCATTGACACTTTACCAAATACAACTTTCCGCGTGAAACTAGAGAATGGTCATGTAGTGACTGCTCATATTTCAGGGAAAATGCGTAAAAACTATATCCGCATCCTAACTGGTGACAAGGTAAAAGTTGAAATGACGCCCTATGATCTCTCTAAAGGTCGCATTACCTTCCGCGCTCGCTAGAATTGCGCTAATGACGATGAATCTATCGTTATTAAACTGCAGACGATAAAAAAAGAGGCTCATGCCTCTTTTTTTATCGTCTGCAGTTTATCTTGAACCTGAAAAACTGTTGCAGCAGTTACACTTCTGCCAACTCTTTAGCCAACTCAAGATGGATATCATCATCCCCTACAACGGCATGCACCGTACCGCCATTAGATAATTCACCAAACAACACCATCTCTGCAAGAGGCTTCTTCAGCTTCTCCTGAATAAGACGCTGCATTGGACGAGCGCCCATTTTTTCATCATAGCCATTAACCGCTAGCCATTCTCTTGCCTCATCGTCAACAACTAGATGCACACGCTTCTCATCCAATTGTGTTTGCAGCTGCACAAGGAATTTATCCACCACGGTTTTAACCACTTCCCTAGAAAGAGCAGAAAACTGAATGGTCGCATCCAAACGATTACGAAACTCAGGTGTAAAGACTTTTTTCAATGCCTCTTTACCATCTGAGCTATGATCTTGATGGCTAAAACCAATAGATGCACGACTAAGCTCTTCAGCACCCGCATTGGTAGTCATAATTAATACTACATTGCGGAAGTCCGCTTTGCGTCCGTTGTTATCCGTCAAAGTACCATGATCCATTACTTGTAATAATAAATTAAATACTTCGGGATGCGCCTTCTCAATTTCATCCAACAAAATAACACTATGAGGATTTTTAGTCACCGCCTCAGTTAACAAACCACCTTGATCAAAACCGACATAACCGGGAGGGGCACCAATTAATCGGGACACCGTATGTCGCTCCATGTATTCCGACATATCGAAACGAATCAGCTCAACACCCATAGCTTCTGCCAACTGGCGACAAAGTTCGGTTTTACCCACACCAGTAGGGCCAGAAAACAGAAATGAACCAATAGGTTTTTCTTCTGCGCCAAGGCCCGCTCGCGACAACTTAATTGAAGTGGTTAATGCATCAATACCTTCGTCTTGACCAAACACCGTCATTTTTAAATTGCTATCTAATTTGCGCAGTTGATCTTTATCACTACTCGAAATCGTTTTTGCCGGTATACGCGCAATTTGTGCGACGATATTTTCAATGTCATGCACACCCAGCTGCTTTTTGCGTTTATTCGCTGGCTGCAATTGCTGATAGGCTCCCGCCTCATCAATCACATCAATGGCTTTATCAGGCATAAAACGATCATTAATGTAACGACTCGATAACTCTGCTGCAGAACGTAACGCCGTATCCGTATATTTTACGTGATGATGCTCTTCAAAACGCGATTTCAAACCTTTTAAAATTTTGTAAGTATCGTCAACCGATGGCTCGTTCACATCCACCTTTTGAAAGCGACGCGACAAGGCGCGATCTTTATCAAAGATGCCGCGATATTCTTGAAACGTAGTCGATCCAATACAGCGCATCTCTCCTGAGGATAATAAAGGTTTTAATAAATTAGACGCATCCATGACGCCACCTGAGGTTGCACCTGCACCAATGATGGTATGAATTTCATCAATAAATAAAATAGAGTCTTTGCGTTTCTTTAATTCTGCTAACAACGCCTTAAGGCGTTTTTCAAAATCACCGCGATATTTCGTGCCTGCCAACAAAGCGCCCATATCTAGTGAGTACACCACACTATTTGCTAACACTTCTGGCACCAAACCATCGACAATGTGTTTTGCCAAGCCTTCGGCAATGGCCGTTTTTCCGACGCCAGACTCACCGACCAATAAGGGATTGTTTTTGCGTCGACGAGATAATATTTGGCTCACTCTTTCAACTTCAGCATGACGACCAATTAAAGGGTCTACTTTTCCTTCTATGGCTAAAGCATTGAGATTAGTGGTATACGTTTCTAACGCATTGGCACTGGTTGAACCTGCATTTTCAGCACCATCAGAATTTTCACTTTGCTCAGTTTCATCTATTGGGGCTGCATTATCATCCCCTACTTTAGAAATACCATGAGTGATGTAATTAACTACATCGATACGCGCAACACTTTGCACCTTCAAGAAATAAACTGCCTGGCTTTCTTGCTCACTAAAAATCGCCACTAGCACATTCGCGCCAGACACTTCCTGCTTGCCGGAAGACTGTACATGAAAAACCGCACGTTGAAGCACACGCTGAAAACCTAAGGTAGGCTGAGTTTCTCGCTCTTGTGCACTGGCCGCAAATAACGGAGTTGTCGTATCAACAAAATCCGTTAATTCGGTGCGCAGATGCGACAGGTCGGAACCACAAGACTTTAACACTGCCGAAGCGGATTCATTATCTAAAAGGGCCAACAATAAATGCTCGACCGTCATAAACTCATGACGCTTTAATCGTGCATGAGTAAAGGCATCATTTAGCGTTTGCTCTAATTCTTTACTTAACATATTGCTTCCTCGCTTGACTAAAACTATTCATCTTCAACGGCATCTATTTCGCATAACAGTGGATGCTCGTTGTCTTTTGAACACTGGTTCACCTGTGCTGCTTTTGTCTCTGCAATATCACGAGTAAAGATACCGCAAACAGCCCTTCCTTCCGTATGCACTTGCAACATCGTTTTTGTGGCTAATTCCTTATGTAGACTAAAAAAATTTTCCAGCACATAAACCACAAATTCCATAGGCGTATAATCATCATTTAACATGATCACTTTATACAATGGTGGTTTCTTAATTATTGGCCGTGTTTGTTGTACCAATAAATTATCACCATGATCATCTTCATGATCCTCTTCTCCTAATCTTAGTTGATGATTTCGAAGAACACTCATATTATATTGTGATAAAAACATTATTTTCTAGTCTGCTTGAATATTGTCATTGTCGCTATACGCTCCATAATGTAGCACTAAATGCACAAGAATTTGACATTCGGTAAATATTTGCGTATAAATTAACCTCAGCTTACTTTTTAAGCAATGCTGGTAATAATAATAACACGTAAACGCTGGTTCTAATTAGCTGTTTTAAGGCTGATTAGCAGGCACAAGTAGGAAGGAAGTAACCATGACAACTGGTACCGTTAAGTGGTTCAACAACGCTAAAGGCTATGGGTTTATTCTGTCAGATGATGGCGGAGAAGACTTATTTGCACACTACAGCTCTATCGAGATGGAAGGCTACAAAACCTTAAAAGCTGGACAGATGGTATGTTTTGATATCATCCCTGGCGATAAGGGTTTGCACGCCACCAACATCACTGCGAATGAAAATGCAAAACTCGAGCCAGACACCGTAGTTAGCGAGTTGGATGAAGCAGTTACTAACCCAGACCATTTAGAAACTGCTTAAATATCCACCAAACCACTTGAAATAGTAGTTTAACGATTCAGCATCCCCTCTCCAAGCCCCCGCTAAAACTTGGCATTTTATTTCGTCTCTACATTTTTAATGTGGAGTAGTTATCAAGCCTATTTGCTACAAACACAAAAAGCCAACATTCAGACCACTACACTAGGAGGCTGTCCGAAAATAGAAACCTACTGCGGAAAAGCGGGTATTGGCCAGATTTTCGTCAAATAGAACCACTATTCTCCTCAATTCATAAAAAATCTGACTCAAAACCACTATCCCTCGCTACGGCCCCTATTCTCGAACAGCCTCCTAGCTGTTGACATTGGCTTTTTTTGATCAGCCTACTAAGGCATAAATACTAACAGTTTAGATAGAAGCTACAATGTCATTAAACAAAACACTAGGTCGCATAGCTACGGCGGTTAAGTCCGCGCTTGGCTGATAGTAACCTGCAATATCAACAGCGTTGCCTTGTGCAGCAGCTAACTGCTCAAGAATAGCGATTTCACTATCCACAAACTGCTGTGCCACTGAAGTAAATGTAGATTGTAGCTCAGCATCATCGGTTTGCTCAGCCAAAGCCAAAGCCCAATACATCGCTAGATAAAAATGACTACCGCGATTATCAAGCTCGCCCACTTTACGTGATGGTGATTTATTTTCTAATAAGAATTTGCCCGTTGCTTGATCCAGAGTGGCCGCTAACACTTTCGCCTTTGGGTTAGCAAATTTATCTGACAAATGCTCTAAGGACGCAGCCAATGCTAAAAACTCACCTAATGAATCCCAGCGTAAGTGCCCTTCTTCTACAAACTGTTGTACGTGCTTTGGTGCCGAACCGCCCGCACCCGTTTCAAACAAACCACCACCATTCATCAATGGCACAATGGACAACATTTTAGCACTAGTACCCACCTCTAAAATAGGAAATAAGTCAGTCAAGTAGTCGCGCAATACATTACCCGTAACAGAAATAGTATCCTTGCCTTCACGAATACGCACTAAAGAAAACTGAGTCGCCGCCACTGGCTCTAGAATTTGAATGTCCAAACCTTCGGTATCGTGCTCAGGTAAATAGTGATTCACTTTGGCAATGATTTGCGCATCGTGAGCACGGTTAGCATCCAACCAAAATACGGCAGGGTTACCTGTAGCGCGGGCACGATTAACGGCTAGTTTGATCCAATCTTGTATAGGCGCATCTTTAGCCTGACACATGCGCCAGATATCACCCTCGGCGACCTGATGCTGCATTAATGTTTCGCCCGCATCATTCACAACACGAACATTACCGGCAGCCGAAATTTGGAAGGTCTTATCGTGAGAACCGTATTCTTCCGCCTTTTGTGCCATCAAACCAACATTTGAAACACTCCCAATCGTCACAGGATCAAGTGCGCCGTTTTGCTTACAATCATCAATTGTCGCTTGATAAACACCGGCATAACAACGATCAGGGATCACTGCTTTAGTATCTTGTAGTTGACCCGCTGCATCCCACATTTTACCGGACGAACGAATAGCCGCTGGCATTGAAGCATCGATAATGACATCACTAGGGACATGTAAATTAGTAATGCCCTTATCAGAATTCACCATCGCTAATTCAGGGCGAGTCGCATAAACCGCCTGAATAGCCGCTTCAATTTCTACCCGTTTATCTTCAGGTAGCTGTTGAATCTTGGCGTACACATCGCCCAAGCCATTATTTTCATCAACACCTAGCTCGTCAAAGAGTGCAGCGTATTTTTCAAACACATCTTTATAGAACACCTTAACCGCAAGACCGAACATAATGGGGTCAGACACTTTCATCATGGTAGCTTTCAGGTGTAATGATAATAAAACACCTTCTGTTTTGGCGTCATCAATAGCTTTAGCTAAAAATGAACTTAATGCAGACTGACTCATCACCGATGAATCAATAATTTCACCGGCTAGAACCAGCACACTGTCTTTTAATACTGAGACCGTACCATCATCAGCTACATGTTCAATTTTTACACTAGTGGCCGCAGCTAGGGTTACTGACTGCTCGCTAGCGTAAAAATCACCGCTCTCCATACTAGCAATATGTGTTTTAGAACCTGCCGCCCAAGCACCCATTGAATGCGGGTTATTACGCGCATACTGTTTTACTGATGCCGGTGCACGACGGTCAGAGTTGCCTTCACGTAATACCGGGTTAACTGCACTACCCTTAATTTTATCGTAACGAAACTGCACATCTTTGTCTTCATCACTAATCGCTTCTTCAGGATAATTAGGTAAAGCATAACCTTGAGACTGCAGCTCTTTAATCGCCATTTTTAACTGTGGGACTGATGCACTCACATTCGGTAACTTTATAATATTAGCTTCTGGTGTTTTGGCTAGATCACCTAATTCAGACAAGGCATCCACCACTCGCTGGCTTTCCTCAAGATACTCAGGGAATACCGACAATATGCGTGCTGCCAGAGAAATGTCACGAGTCTCTACCTCAACTCCAGCCACCTTGGTATAGGCTTTGACTATAGGTAAAAAAGAATAGGTCGCTAGTGCAGGCGCTTCATCTGTATGAGTATAAATAATGGTAGGTTGCTGAGTTGACATCGTTTACTTTCCTCTCGCGCTAATTATAAGTAACAGTATCGCTATAACACTGTGAAAATATGGGGCTGAATGTAGGATCTAAGTGTAGTGTATAATGACGCTTTTACTTAGCTCTATTATCAGGGCTGGTGATATTAACATAAAACAGTATTTGTTACGGTGATAGGTAACATTAGCCTGCTGAATATCTCACCCCCTAACTAACACCAACACTCTATATCCCAACTACCTATGCCTACCTTATTCTTATTAAACAAACCGTTTCGCGTACTTTCGCAATTTACGGATGATGGTTGCTCCGCTGAAGACAGCCGCGATACCTTGGCCAACTATATAGAACAAAAAAATGTTTACCCAGCTGGCCGCCTAGACTATGATTCCGAGGGTTTACTCTTACTAACGGACGATGGCGCATTACAACAACAGATCTCTAACCCTAAATACAAACTAGCGAAAACCTATTGGGTGCAAGTGGAAGGCACGGAAGACGCGAACGCTATTGAACAACTTTGTCGCGGCGTCACCTTGAAAGATGGCAACACCAAACCTGCAACAGTAGAATCCATTCCCGAACCTGCACTATGGTCTCGTACACCACCGGTTCGCTTTCGTCAGTCCATTCCCACCCATTGGCTATCCATTACGATCACTGAAGGTCGCAACCGCCAAGTGCGCAGAATGACTGCTGCGGTTGGCTTACCCACGCTAAGACTAGTGCGCGCACAAATAGGCGAATGGAAACTCAACGATCTTCAGCCGGGAGAACATACACAGCTTAGCATAGCGCCTTCACTAGAAAGCAAAACTACCAACAAACCCAAAAAATCTCATCATCGTAGAAAAAAAACATGAATCGTTGGAAACCCAACGTGACGGTTGCCACTGTGGTAGAACGCAAACACAATAACGGCGACAAACAATACTTACTCGTCCATGAAAGCCGTGATGGACAAAATGTCTACAACCAACCTGCGGGTCATTTAGACAAAGGCGAAAGTTTACTTGCAGCAGCTGAACGAGAAACTTTAGAAGAAACAGGCTGGGAAGTAAAAGTGAATGGCCTAATTGGTATCTACCGATTTATCGCACCTAACGGCATCACCTATCTACGCCACGCCTTCAGCGCTAAGCCTATACACCATCACCCAGAAAAAACCTTAGATGAAGGCATTATCGAAGCGGTATGGTTTAGTTACGAACAAATAATAGAAAAAAGAAAGCATCTACGCAGTGAGATGGTATTGCAAGCGATAGAGGATTATCAAGAAGGCCCTCTCTACCCATTAGCGCTATTACGAGAACCCAATGACTAGCAGGGTGCTTGAAAAGAATACACTCCGTTTCAGGCCATCTGAGGCATGGATGCCGAAGCTGAGCATATAGGGACATATTCGCAGCGTGCCTGAAATGGAGTGTATTCTTTTTCTGGGGTTGATGGCACCGGTGGATCACGACCCATTCCAAAAAGAGGAGTTGATGGTACGGGTGGACCACAACCTATTCCAAATACTGATATTGCTGGTGGGCCACAAAAAGTTATCATTGGGCCAAAAGAAGAGAGTAAACCTAAATCGTAACCATTGATTATTTCCACTCTTGGAGTATTAGAATGGCAAGAAAAAAAGACCACCTTCACTATCGGTCGTCATACCTTTACAGTTAATGATAAAACTAAAATGATTGTTGACGGTATTGCTGTACCCGATACGTTCGGCTTAAATAATGAACACATTGCGATTATCAAAGGTTTTGTTAATAACAACGATCCAAGTACAGCTGAGAAAATCATTGTCTCAACACAAGTCAGTGGCATAATTGCTCAGGTAACCGGGAAATCAATCACGGCATTAGGACAGACCATTATCTTACACAATGGAATTATTTTTGACGAGGTCACGACAGAGCTACCTGACTGAGACCTTGCTTTAAAGCGTGGAAATACCCTTACGATAAGTGACTTTAAATTATCGAACGGTGACCTATACCCTGCGCGTATTGATAGAGTGACGAGTAGTACAGAGTAAGTTAAAGGCATCCATCTCAAAACTGAATGAAATGGATAATACATTCAAAACTAATCAGCTAACGGTTAACTACAGTCAAGTCGCAGATCTATTCGTACTAAGTAATGGTATGACGGTTAATATTACCGGCATCATCCACAACCGAGCCCCCTCGGTGCTTCATGCAGAGTCAATTAACCTAGCGGCATCCATCGTGGATAACAATGGGGAAGTGATTCACGTAGAAGGCTTTATTACTTATAAAGCCACTCCTGCTGAGTTTTCAACTGAAAAAAAACTTCAAAATGATCAATGGCTGGGCAGATGTGTTGCAACTGATCACATTTGATGACTCTTCCGCATCGGCAACGATTGAAAATTTGCCCATCAATAATGGCCAAGTACGAGTCAGAGTTCACACCAAGCATGGTGACTGGTGGGCTAGAAATGAGGCAAAAATTGTTACTGACATCCCCTGAAAACAACAAAATAAAAAGCCATAAAGTCTGATTCTATGGCTAACATAAATTACTGATCTACACTGTCAGTCTGGCCTATTGCTAAACCAAATTTTCTTTCTAACTTCCTCAAAAACCAAATCGCCACAAGTAAACCCAAACACCCTGAGATCACAGATCCCGCAAACAGACCCCATAACGCACCTTTCGCCCCGCCAAAATAAACGCCTACCGCCACAAAAGGAACCGTACCTATTGTGGCTTTAAAAAAATTCAATATCGTAGCATAGTGTGCGACGCCAAGATTATTAAATAACGCATTCGTCACAAAGGTCAAACCGTTAAAAACAAACATCAAACTAATACCATTACAAAACAAATATATCAGCTCGTTAGCCTCTTCCGAGGCATTAAAAACAGCCACTAAAAAGGGCTTCATTAAAAATAATAATGCACAAACAATAAAACAATAAATAATCAAAAGGCGAATTGATTCTCGTAATGTTTCATATACTCGATTTAATTTTTTCGCACCAAAATTTTGCCCTGCAATGGGACCAACGATAGAAGACAACGCAAATAAACCCGCAAACGCCACAGGTTGAACACGACTAATAATCGCATTACCCGCTACAGCACTATCACCAAATTGCGCCATAACATAAGTAACATAAGCGAGCCCAATAGGCGTCGACAAATTGGTCAGTACAGCGGGAACGGCAACCTTCATATAGCTTGACACTTGTTCTCTATACCGCGAAAAAACAAACGCCCCCAATAAATTATTCTTATACGCAACTATATAAACACCAAAGGCCACCATAAGCACACGACTAATCACCGTTGCCAATGCAGCCCCCTGTACTCCCAAATCTAAAACAAAGATAAAGATAGGATCCAAAATAACATTCACAATGCCGCCCAACATGGTTAGGTACATGGCATTTTTAGCATCACCTCTTGCACGCATAACCCCCCCCGCAGACATAGCTAGCGCAAGCAATGGCATACTAGGAACAATGATGAGCATATACTCACTGGCCAACTCTAAGGCACGGCCTTCTGCACCTAGGAGACCTAATAAGGTAGGGATATAAAACCAAAGGATAATCGCAACAGGAAGCGTGACCACTACCGCTGACAACCATGAATAGGTGACCGATGCCTTCGCAGCACAATGATCACCGGAACCTATGGCTTTAGAGACTAGCGCACTACAGGCAATAGATAGGCCGATATTAAACGACACAGTAAAAAACAAAATCGAGCCCGAAAAGCCAACCGCAGCAGCAATTTCTACCTCACCCAACAAGCCCAAAAAATACATATCAACGAGGTCTGATAAAAATAACACCATCAAACCCGTCGTGCCTGAGGCCGTCATAAGCAATAAATGCTTGGCGATTGATCCTTGAGTAAATTTAGCGGCTGGCTTCATGCGGCTTATCCTAACACAGAGCAAAAGGAGCAACCTATTATTGCTAAGCGGATATCTACTCTGTACTTACCCCATCATTATTACCATCAATAGAAGTGTAAACGATAACCTGTAATCTACTAATAAGCCTTAACACTTGGTCTTTCCAAAGCCTATTCCTCATTAAAATCAAATCACTACCCTGCCCGAATCAGTATTTATGAGCCCCACAAAAAAACTGTACAAAAAACAACCTTTTAATGCGGCAAAAACAAATAGCTTTGCTAGACTTATAATAAATGGGTCAGTAACAGGTACTGTAAAATGATTAAAGAAATTAAAACCGATTTTTATATAACCAAAAACCAACAAGGCTCATTAAGCGTAGTACTAGCCGTTTTACTAGCCGTAAGCCTAGGGGTAACCGGCTATTTCTTATACGACACCTCCGAAAATAGTAGTACGCTTAGCCAACAACTTGATAGCACTAAACGCCAATTACGCAGTACAAAGCGGGATTTAAGCTCAATAGAGTCCGATTTGGAAGATGAACAATCGCGCCTACAAAGTGTGAATAGCCAACGAGATTTACTCAAAGGGGAAATTAACACGGTAAAAGAGCAATTAACTCAACAGAAAAATGAAAAACAAGAACAGCTACAAGTGTTTAATAACGAACTAGCGAAGATGACTCAACAAGTAAACCAATTACAAAAAGATAGAGTAGAATCTACAGCACGATTGAATGGTGAATTAGACACGCTAAAACAGCAATTGGCCAAAACCAAAGAAGACAAAATAGCTGCACAAGAACGCTTAAAAATGGAAATTGATACCATTAAACTGCAATTAAGCCAAACCGAGACAGATAAAACCCAATCACAAGCAGCGCTAGCCACCATTCGAGAAGAACTCGAAACTAAGCTTTCGGCAAAGGAAGTGGAGTATGAAAAGAAAATTTCTCAGCTCAACGAATTTTCAGCCTTGGTTAGCCAAAAATACGAAAAAACAAAAATACAATTAGATCAAGAGTTAATACGTATTAAAGAGTTTAGCGCGACGATAGAAACGCTAGAAGAGCGCTTAACCAGAGAACAAGTCGCACTGAACAAGCTAAATAAGCAACTCGCATTACTGGATAAAACCAATGCCGAACTAAGCTCAGAAAAAAGTCGCCTCATCAAACAATTTAAAGATGGCATTACCATTATTCGCTTAGAGGACACCATTTTGTTTTCATCTGGATCTGCAGTACTTAATAACCGAGGCAAGAAAACATTGGCGCTAGTAGCAGATACCTTAGCAGAATTTCCTAACCATCTGATTAGCGTTGAAGGTCATACCGATCACCACACTATTGTTTCTACTCTAGCGAAAAAATATCCCACCAATTGGGAATTATCCGCCGCTAGAGCTTCATTTGCTATCCGTCACTTAATGGAGCAAGGTTTATCCGCCAAACAGTTTCAAGCCGTTGGTTTTGCCAGCACCCGCCCCATTGCAATGAATACTGACACTGAGAGCCAGAAAAAAAATCGCCGCATAGAGATACTTTTATACCCTCCGGTGGAAAGAGTCACCATCACACCAGCAGAACTAATGAGAAAAAATAAAGTCTCTATTCAATAATTAAAATAAGTAAATATTCATCATTGATAAAGGGCGCTGTAGTAAATAACAGCGTCTTTTTTAGTGACACTATCTAACCTTAATGGCTAACCATCCAATGTCGCATGGCAGAAAACATTTTTCCCCTTGTGAATTATAGTTGAGAACAGGCACTCAATCATCCTCCCGAAGTTGAGGACTTACTACCGGGTCACTTGAAAAGAATACACTCCATTTCAGGCGCGCTGTGAATATGTTCCTACAAGCTCAGCTTCGGCATCCATGCCTAGAATGACCTGAAACGGAGTGTATTCTTTTCAAGCCCCTGCTAGTAACTGCTAAAAACATCATTTATTACTGGACAAAATTTTAAAAGGCTTTTGCTTATTCAACGGCAGTAGCAAGGGGTATTATGTCTGTAGAGGAGCAGTGGACAATCTTTTATAAAAGATTTAATCTCCGGCGTAAAACGGCTTAGCGAATTGCTAAAAAAGCTCGATTATTTTACATTCACAACCTCGGTTTTCGCTCGCCTGAATATTGGAATTCAGGTAAGCTATCCGTTCCTTTCGGGAGTTTTTTATTGGTGTTTGTCCCTAGCTACTTACCGATGCCGATAAAATATTTACTTAAAATTTCCTATATCGGGATTAAATCAATAGTGACATACAAGACCAATACAGGCTAAGGTGTATCGCCTTAGCCTGTATTTAAGACCATTAATTATTACTTCTAAAATTTAAGACGCAGATGTTTCGCGTATTTTATCTGCCTCTAGTTTATGTAGCTTTTTCGCGGCATTCACCATGTTTTTTAATGCGGGCAGCACTTCATCCCACTGACGGGTTTTTAAACCACAATCAGGATTTACCCAAAGTCATTCAGCAGAAATATTTTCACTCGCTTTATTGATAAGATGAATAATATGCGTTTCATCGGGAATGTTTGGCGAATGAATATCATAAACACCAGGCCCAATCTCATTAGGGTAGTTAACCTCATTAAAAACACTCAATAATTTCATATCGGAACGTGACGTTTCTATAGTGATAACATCTGCATCCATATGTATTATGGCATCCATGATGTCATTAAATTCTGAATAACACATATGGGTATGAATTTGAGTCCCATCACGGACACCATTTGCACAGATACGAAAAGATTCAACGGCCCAATCTAGATAGGCCCTCCATTGCGTTTGGCGCAAGGGTAGCCTTTCTCGCAATGCGGCCTCATCAATTTGAATGACATGAATGCCCGCTTGTTCGAGGTCTAATACTTCTTTGCGGATAGCTGGCGCTAATTGTAAGCAGCGGAGAGCGTCTTTGTGTGAAAATGGAGCTACGCGACATACACAAAAACGAGCGTAGCAGCATGTGTCAGAGTGCAGCGGCTTATATTTAACTATCGAAGAACGCTCTAATCTCCGCAGATAGCACAGCAGGAGCCTCTTCAATCACAAGATGCCCCGTATCTGGCACGATCACAAGCTTAGAACCTTGTATTTTACTTTGAAGTAAATAAGCTTGCTCACAAGGTATCCACTCGTCGTCTTCACCCCACAAAATGAGAACAGGTGCATTTACCTCGTTAAACTTATCTTGAAATTCATCAGTAAAAACTGAATCGGCTTGAGCAATCTGTCGATAAAACGCTGGCTTTCCCTGTTCACCGCTCCATGGCGTTAATATTCCATCGATTGTTTCTTGTGAAAGCTTTTGATGTGAAGCTGTTTTTATATACGCTTCGACTATTGCAGAATGAATATAATCTGGCACTCCAGAAAAAGCGCTTTCATGTTTTTCAATATGTTTAAAGAATGGTGATCCCCAAGGAGATAATGCGACAGGATCAATGACAACAATCTTTCTATAGCTACGTTTATCTAAGATGTGGTTTCTCAACACTGTCGTACCACCGAAGTCATGACCGACAATAAAAGGCGACTCCAATTTCCAGTGTTCAACTAAAGCATCTAGTAATTTATTTTGTATTCCAAGAGAAACATCTGCTTCACTTTTATCTGATTCTCCATACCCAAGCAGATCAAAGTAATACACTTTATAATGACAGGCTAAGTCATGAATCAAATGCCTCAAGTTGAAAGACGACCAAGGTGTACCATGTACCAAAATTAAAGGTTCTCCCTCGCCTTTAATACCGTACTTAACTTCCCGCCCTTGATATTGAAATGTATGCGGAAGACTCCAGTTACTCAATGTAAACTCCTTGAATATAACGCAAAGCGCAGCGAGTAACGCAAAAAATCGCGCAGTACCGGCAGACAGTCTGGTGCGTATTGTTAAACTGGGATATCGATAGCATAGTTAGCATCCAAAACCAGCATAATTTCACTTACTTTTTCTTCTGGAAGCATACCAAAAACAACATGAGCATCAAGGTACACGTTTAAAAATCTGACCGAATGATGGATTGATTCCCAATACATAATCGGATTTAGATCGTGGGACAACTTATCATATACATAATCACTAGTATTTTTTACAACTTCATCATCTTCTATGCCTCGATTTTTTGCAGCCATAGGAGTGGCGAATGAAAACAGCTCTAACTTGTCTTTCTCTGTTGGGTCTGCATACTCTTCACGAAAAAAAATATGAGCCAGACACAGCGAATCATATGCTTCTTTTGCCCATTGTATATTTGATTCCGGTAGCTTTTTCATATTCGATTCTTGGGTGCTTTCGAGCTTAACGCCGTTGTAACCTGTGCGATTTTTGAAGTGGAGTTTTGCGGTAAAATGGCGAAGCCACTGCAAAGCGGAGCAAACCGCATCAGGTTGACAACTTTGTTAGCTCTTTTTGCCGATGACACTGTATTGCCTAGCATAACACTCCTCGATTTTTTGTGCCCCTGACTTAGAAAAGCGTAAATATTGTCCCTTACGCTTGATAAAATTACTGGACTTACCCAAATTTTGGTCGTGCGAATGAAATCCGAGCAAAGTCATAATTCGATTAGCTTTACTTAGATTACATTCAATTACCGATTCCAAACAGCCAACCTGGCCAGCCTTCCATTTATTGACATTATCTTCAGACAAAACACCAATTCTTTGAAACACATCGATAGTTTTTACAATTCTATCGTGCTCAAGGATTTCAGAAACCACACGAACCACTTTTGGATAGTATTTATCTTCTTTGTAGTTGCTTAATGTAACTCGATTGGTCATATGTTTTGATTGCTAACGCCACTGTAAACGGTTGGCGAATCAGCGCGTAGCCAATCCGATGGAAGCCGCGCTTTTTGCGGCTGGAATGTATTTGACAGTCTTGTATATGTTTTAACAACCACCGCCATCACCACCTGAATCACCACCGTGCCCACCAAAATAACCTCCTATACCTGTACCTATACTGGTTGTGCTTGTATCGGAAGCTATTTTACCACCAAATCCTGCTTTCAAAACTAACCACATAAGTAAAGAGCAAAGAAAAACAAAAACACCAAAAGGAGCTAAAGCACTATATAAAAAATTTGATGACTCTATATCGGTAAAGTGCCAAGAGAACCATAGACATAAAATAATAAATATAAATGATTTCATGGTTAATCTTCCTTAATACATATAACGGCGTAATTACCGGCCGAAACATGGTTGATTGGTTTTGTACTATTTAAGCACAAAACAAAGCGACGCAGTGGAGATCCGGTAGATTGCTTTGTTACATGCTGTAAGTTATACTATGTACAACAATGTATTACAAGTGATGCGTCAAGGTGACACGATGAAAAATGAAATGTTAAGCACACGTATAGACCACGATACCAAGTTGGCATTTACTAACGTCTGCGAAGGTGTAGGATTAAGTACCTCCCAGGCCTTAAAGCTATTTGCTAAGGCGGTGATTAATCATGGAGGTATACCGTTTGAGCTTAAAGCTAAAAGCCCAAATGCTTTGACTGCTGCCGCAATCGAAGAGTTGGAATCCGGAAGTGCAAACAAAGCTAAAGATGTAGAGCAGCTTTTTAATGATTTGGATATCGGCAATATTGAATAATGCTTGCACTCGAATACTCAACGCAATTTAAAAAAGACTTCAAGAAAATAGCTAAGCTACCTATTCCTGATGTGGTGGAAGTTGGCCATGTCGTTAAGGAGTTACAGCTTGAAAAAGAGCTGCTAGAAAAATATGTAGACCATGCGCTTTCTGGTAATTGGCAGGGCTACCGAGATTGTCACGTGAAGCCAGATTTAGTTTTAATTTATAAATCAGAAAGTAGTATTTTGAAATTAGCCCGTATCGGAAGTCACAGTGAGTTGTTTCGATAGGGCATGTAACGCTTTGATAACTGTCCGCCGCACGAACAAAAAAATACGCGATGAGTTGGAAACTCTCGCGCCGAACCCTCAGCGGTACAGTTGATCAATTTGTTAAAATGCCACACACGATGGTCAAGTGAACACATGCTAATTTAAGCCTATGGAGTTTTCTTTACTGCCCAACTCCGCCTAGACCCCATATTTACCCCATATTCTTGCCCAAGCCGCCAGTGCATCTCTTAATTTAGCCAATAAACTAGATAAATCGAGCTTGTGTCAGCGACGCCTGCACAATAACGCCTCCATTCTACCTATTCTCTAGTTTTGAGCAATAACGAGCCATACACCTTCCTTGATGATATTTTTTATCCTCTACTAATCACTACGTCTATCCATTCATGGCCCCCTCGCTCGTGCCCTGGGAATCTCACGAATGACGAACAAGGGTTCACTGCAAACGGGGCAGCAGCCATGCTCTTTCAGTCCTGCCGATTCAAGGCATTGTTGCCAATCTAGATACTCATCCTCTGCTGACTCGGGTGCCTGCCCCAGGGTGTCACGAATCATCAATACATTCACCGCTTTTCCCTTAAGCCTCTCGCGACACTAGAGGGGAATGTCAAGCACGACAACCAGAGCGGTGTGTTATTCAGCCACAACGATTACCTTAGCCTTGTCGATACAACAGGCCGTATCCAACGCCAAGACAAGCGCGGGTATATACCTGATACATTCTTGCCAATATTACAACGCCTCAATATTGATGCTGACGAATGGATTGAAAATAAGCAGAAATTTGAAACGATTTTTTATACAAAATTTAATTACCGACGTAAAACGGCTTAGCAGCCTCCTAAAAACAAACTCCCTTGTTTTAGATTCACCGTCTCGGTTCTCGCTCGCCTGAATTTTGGGTTTTAGGTAAGCTATCCGTTCTTTCATACACGCTCTCTATATTTCTGAAGAATGAAGTGAACTGTTGGACAGCTCACTTGGTCTTTTCGGAAGTTTTTTTACTGGTGGGTGTCCCTAGTTACTATTGTAGATAACCGAAAAGGGGTGAACTTTTCCAACTCAGTGATCATCTACCATTGGCCCGAGGCGTTTTGCAAGAAGTGGCTGCAGTCCCTGTCCTTCATCAGCAATTAAAGCGTTTGACTCGTCGTCGCAATCAAATAGTAGATGCAAAAGTTCGCTACATTGGGCGACTACAATCCGATCTGCAATCCATCAGCCCAGGACTGGTCAACATCACTGGAGCCATTGATAATCTGTGGTTTTTAAGGTTGTTATCATCGGCCAATAAGATCAACAAGCTGTCAGGTTTACGTTCTGTGACATTGCTAAAAATCCCTGGGATAGGAAAGAAATACTTAGCAAAAATTCAGTCATGGCAGTCTGAGTGTTGTTTTAGCGAGGAAGCAATCTGGGTGGGTAGTATGATCATTGAAGATGCAAAACATGTATTATCATTGGTTGAAAAAATCAAGTATTTAGACACTCAAATTGATCAATGTAACCAGCAATCTGATATGGCTCAATGCGTTCAAAGCATGCCTGGTTTCGGTGTTATTTGCAGTGGTATTCTTACGGGAGAAATTGGTAATATTGATCGTTTTGAGAAGGAATCCAGCTTATCCATGTATATGGGTATGTCCGCGTTGGATAATAGCTCAGGGCTTTATAAGGGAAGTAAAATACCCCGTCAAGTTAACAAGCGTATTAAAGCGGCGATGATGATTGCGCTTGAAAGACATCGGCATCAAGTGCCTGAATCACAAAAATATTACGAAAAAAACGCGCTGAAGGTAAAAAGCACAATCAGGCTATTCGGTCTTTAGGCCGACATTTAGTGAGGGTTGTTTATAAAATGTTGAAAGAAAATCGACATTATGAAATACGAGAATAAATAATAGGCGAGTTTTCCCGCCCATTACCCTTGACGGTCATCGGCTCTTCAGCCTGTTCCGTAGAAGCAGTTTACTAATTACCCTTGCATAAATACTTTAGGGGTATGGGGATAGCGTCCCCAAAAAAAGTGCACAATAGTGTATTTTTACTTGAAAATTCTAGCGGGATGTTCAAGTATCATATTGACGCTTTATACCCATCACCTTAGCCATCAGCCGCCTATCGCTATCCATCAAAACTCGCAGCTTTTTTATGGTAGTCGGAATACTCCCTGTTCTTTTTAGACCAAACTCATTGGCAATACTCTTAAGCGTTACTCCAGCGCACGCCTGAGCAAGAAAAAGCGCTACCCATCGAGGGACATTATTAGCAACTCGCCCTCTGCGGCTAGTAATAACTGATGATACCCCCACATTAAACGATACCGCCACTTGCTCAACAATATCACTGACTGACGGCCTAAAAAAATTAAGATTTATTTTTGTAACAGAAGATTCATCTACCTGATTATGCTCGTATATCCACTGCTGAAATTCATCACTACCCATATAAGGGGCGACATTCCCTTTACTATAAAACTGCTCTATTTCATCATCTACACCCAACTCAACAAAGGCTTTATATTTTTCAGATTGCTTTCTTTTACTTCCAGTCTGATCATAAATTTCTTGGCGATATAACCACTTTGGCGACACCACTTTACCGATGTAATTGGGGTAACTGCTCCAAGGATAACGCTCTAAAGAGGTCACCAAGCCAGCCTCCAAGGGATTACGATGGATATAGCAAGAAAGTTGTAATTGATAACTATCCTCTTCAACACAAACTGCCTTGTAGCGACCACGAAATAGCGAGCCATCGGTTTTTTTTAATCGGTTATAACGCTGAGTATATAAACCATTAATATGGCGCATGACTCTTCCCAAGTTAGACTCTGGGGTTTTTAGTAGTAAATGGTAATGATTACTCATCAGGCAATAACATAAAATCTCAACACCAAAGCGCTGATGTGCCTCTCCCAATATTTGTAAGAACATCTCAAAATAACGCTCATCATGAAAAATATCTTGCCGCCCACGACCTCTGTTCATCACGTGGTAATAAGCATTTTCATATTCTATTCGTAAAGGTCTAGGCATTCTTGAAGTATAAGCACATAAATAAAAGCAGTCAATATGATACTTGACCCCTTTTCCTGGGCTGATGGCTTGCAGATCGGATTGTAGTCGCCCAATGTAGCGAACTTTTTCATCAACCAATTGATTGCGACGACGTGTCAGACGCTTTAATTGCTGATGAAGAACAGGGACTGCAGCCACT
>JBLHJR010000048.1:0-24019 GCA_047619205.1 Candidatus Endobugula sp.
TGGCTTAATACAAGCGGCTAAAAGTAAAGCCCGCGGTTATCGCAGTGACAAAAACTTTATTGCTATTGCGTACTTACTTGGAGCGAAATTGGAGTTTAACTTACCCACTTGAAGTAGCGAAGAACCAATTATTTTCTCCGATAATACGCATAGCTTGCCCAGCCTCATTACCCGCGCGCCCTTGGGGACAAATATCATAGGCTGGAGTCAAACTTAAATGTTTACCATCCCAAAACGCGGCATGGTTTCGGGCGTGATCGTCAGTATTGCCACATAGAATATTGAACACTAAACGCGAGAACAGTTCTTTGAGTGTATCTTTAGGTTCAACAAATCGATGACGAATAATTTCAGCTAGTGTTTCATAGCTAGCGTAGCGCGCCAGCATATCATCGAGGCCAAATAAGGTGAGGGCTGAGACCATAGACTTCCGTGCCCAGCCCTTGCCATTATATTCCCTATCAAAGCGTTCAATGAGCACAACATCTTTATTGGCTGCTTTTACCATTTTCACTGAGGCAACATTGATACCGGCCAGTTTTGCCAGACGCATTGCTATAAACTCGGCCTTCACCACGCTGTATAAATCGTTGGTAGCAGAGAATTTAGCAATATATTTTTTGCCTCCCTCTTCGATTAACGCCTTAGGGCGCGCGCCGCCAATCGAACTACCATGGTAGAGCGCCTGATCTAATTCTGGTGTGAGTGGCACCCCCCTTTCAACACGCTCCGCTGATTGCACCAACTCTTCCATGCTTACATTTTTGGCCAAACGCGGTATATAGTCAATGGGTGATTGCTGAAAGTCTAATGCTCCAATCCGATCTGAGCCGGACTCTAAAAGATAGGTGAGTTCATCAAGTGTGGCTGTATCAGTGTTAGCGCCTTTTAAACCGAGTTTTTTATTAATAATCACCCGACGCCCCCAAGCGTCAGGCGCACTATCACGAATACATCCTGGCATAGTTAACCCATCCAGATTAGGACGCACCCCAGTTTTTAATGGCAACTCAGGCTCGTAGATGGGAATAGCTAACGGTGCATCCTTAATGCGTTCCAAGTAACTTTTACCGTAGTTAAATAAAAGCGCGTCGCCATCGGCTTCAAGTTTTCCAGCGACAATAGGCCGAACTTCTCCCGGTAGCCATATCCAGACATATCCCTCCTTGTATTGATTACTAGAAGTCATCATCAACTACCTTTGCCTTTTTACGCGCTTTTTTAGGCAGCAGAGCGAGTTTCTCTTCGGTTTCTTTAATATGCCTGGCTAGGGTAAATGAAGACGGCTCAGCATTGAACAGATTCACCCCTAGAATAGTCGCCACTTCAAACACCGCACCGATCTCACATTTCAGATCACCTTTCTCAATGCGTTGAAGCATGCTTCTGGAGATACCCACGCGCTCAGCCACCTCTTGGGCGCTTAGCTTACGCCCTAATCTGGCTGCACGAATGAGGCCCGAGAGAAGCGTGATGGCTTCTTCGGTATAGCGAGAATATGAACGCGTCACTGATTTTGGCATTTTTTGATTCACATATAAGTCAATAAACCGTATATCGGTTTATATATGAATCACAGGGTAGTTTATTTTTGAACAACAATCAATCTTAAAATGAGCCATACAAAACCCATTGGGCTATCTATGGGTTTATACATAACCCATGCACACTATTTTATTGTAACGCTTATCTTTTGAAGTGCCGTTTGAGTTAGCAAGAAAACAAATGCAGAGCCACACAGTCTCTTGAGACATACCTTCAACGCCTTGGCATCAAGTGAAACGCCGACACTATTGCATCTATGCACAATATTCTAAATGAATTTCTATCTACGGCATTGCATCCAAAGTGCCGAAATCGGCCATGAGCGGACATTAACTCCCTCCGTAGCTAGCGCATTTGAATGAGTTCACGGACAAAAAATGCGTCTGAGTTAACGGCTTTGTTGCGCGACTTCTACTAGAATTGGTTTATAATTACCTAAAGGCAGTTTGATCGATCATTCCTCTGGCTCCTCCCGATTAAACCATATATTTCCTACAAACAATTTTTAAGGACACCCACTCGATATTGTTAATTATCTACCTTGATAAGTGCATGCACTTATCTGCTCGCCACGATTCTTTAATATAAGGGGCGTTTTTTTTCATGATATTGGACGGCAAAGGTTCTTGTTATTTTTATCACCTGCCAAGTCATTTCAATCTCAGAGCCCTTGAGCCCAGAATATCTTCTGGAAGCAGGACAGCCAATGTAAGTAGTCACCAACCTTATGGCGCTCTAATTACAGGCATTGTTAAGTGGGTGTCCCCATCCAATCTTTGTAATATATCATTAACGATCAAGGTCTGCTTTGGGTCGTAAGAGGCTTTGGCCAGAACGTACGCTTACGGCCATAAGCGGACATTTGGAAGAGATCAAAGAAGAGCAAGCTCCCTTGATCTCTCCGCTGAAGTTAATTGTAATAATTCTTCATGTTCCAAATATAGTTTTCTGAAACATTGTATTAAATATGATGCTGCTTGGTTACGTCTCACCATCATTTCATCATGATTTAATATATTGTCTCCGCCATGTATAATTTTACTTCTTAAACCATATATTTTTTTTACATCCAAGAATGTTTCTTTTCTTTTGCTCAAATCTTTTTCTAGTAATTTAGAAGCAGCTATTGCCACACTGAAAGATATTTCACTTCGTTCTCCAAAAAGATTTTCTAATCCTATAACGCAATCAATAAGCCCATCTATTGGGTTTTCTCGCTCCGTTAAAGCTGATTGAAGCCTACGTTTTGCTAACAAAAATTTTGCATCTGAAATTTTGGATACAGTATTGCACCATTCAATAATATTCTGACCCTCCTGTTCTGTCATTTCTATAGGGGTACAAATATTATTTTTATACATGTTCCAGCTTGTAGAATTCCCATAAATAAGGGGATCAAAGATAAAAGATGAAATTTTTTCAACAGAAATTAGCTCTTCTCTGTTTATTGCCATTAGAAAAGAAAATGATATATTTTTTGCTATTTCCTCTGTTTTTTCTGCGTCATATAATAAACCGTCTGGCCACTTACCAACCGCATTAACAGGCATCTTATCCATTATGTTAATCTTATAATCAACTTCAGATATGTATATAAACCCAGCATGTTTCTGATCATTAAATCCTGGAGGTAACCCTTGAGGGTAAATGATATCCTTTATGCCGTCATGTAGGCTTGTGATAGTTCCATTAAAAGCGGTTATTACAGCATCAGAAGAAAGCCACGCACCTTTAAAACATAGTATTATTGGTACTTTGAATTTCTCTCCACGAATAGCTTTGCGTATCATAGCAAGATTTTCTTCGGCGCTGTCTAATAGATCTTCAACACTAAATTTATTACGCATCCTCATTAAAGTATATGAATTTTCAATAAGTAGCCTATAAAACCCACATATTTGTACACCACCCCCTCGACCAGTCGATGTGTAAATTTGATATGAGTTCTTCATATAGTCTTCTTTTTCAGGGAAGATGCCTGAAATATCAGGATCATTTAAAAGAGCGTCACAGAACTCTTTTTTTAATGCCCCCCTAAAATGTGGAATAATAAGCATAAACCCAAAATTATTACGTTTTTTAGGGAGCATAAAAACAGGAAAGCACTCAACGCAAATTTGGGAAAGAGCCTGCATTAGTGGATCGGTATATTGTTTAATAACTGGTTTTTTTATAATTTCTCGACGGATATTATTAAATATATGATGCCCATCTTGAGCAATAGCAGTACTCATATGCATTAAGTCACCATCTTCTAGAACTTGATTACGTGTTCGTTGACTAACAATTTGATTAGTGAAACCTTGAAGCGTTATTATTGCTTGCGCACGTTCGGGGGTTATGTTCCCGCCTTTCTCTATTAATATTTGGATTTCGTTTTCGGGCAAATCCAAAATATAAGATAATAGTTGGGTTCCTAAGGCCTTTACATGAATAGGTATATCATCAGGATTTAGAACAATATTGTTTTGTGTGTCTGACATTAAAAACCTTAATTATGTGCGTCCGCTTTAGGTCGAAAGAAGACATTTTTTAATAATAACAGCTGAGTGCCGGCCCTCGCAAATGTAGTCCGCTATCGGCCAAAAGCGGACGTTAAAGTTGATCTAAATAACACGAAGCAACGCCTTAAGACAACAATTTTCAAGGACACCCACTCGATATTGTTAATTATCTACCTTGATAAGTGCATGCCCCTATCTGCTCGCCACGATTGTTTACGATAAGTGGCGGTGTTTTTCATGATATTGGACGGCAAAGGTTCTTATTGTTTTTATCACCTGCCAAGTCATTTCAATCTCAGAGTCCTTGAGCCCAGAATATCTTCTGGAAGCAGGACAGCCAATGTGAGCAATCATAAACCTTATGGCGCCCTAACTACAGGCATTGTTAAGTGGGTGTCCCCATCTATCGTTAACTACAGGCATTGTTAAGTGGGTGTCCCCATCTATCGAATGCTCAAGCAGTTGCGGCAATGCAAGTGACGATTGCCACTCATGAACACTGATATTAAGTGCTGTCTGCCAACTCGCTAGTGCCCCGGCAGTCGTGGCCACGGCACCGGGGCCACGTTGAGTGATTCCACCTGATGGTTGTATCTGCCCAGCCTGGCCATAACCCATGATAGTTCGAATACGGCCGTCGTTTAACATCCACAATGCATCACCACCAATACCTGTCATGTGCGGATATACCGCTGCCAATGTGGCGCTTGCAGCTATCATGGCATCAATCGCTGTACCACCATCTTTGAGCGCTGCTGCACCAGCTTCAGTCGCCGCAGGGTGAGGAGTGGTAATGACCCCTTGTTTGCCTGTTGCCATTATATTGATTCTATTTCCTGATTTTTATTGATTTCAAAATTGTGCATAAAGCTCGAGCAATCATGTTTCTCAATTACAATGTTACTTCGATGCCACTACCGCTAGCCGAAGTTTTGAAAACATGCACTGTCTTGTTTTGGGCCGTCGCTTAATAGATATAAAAACGGTCGTCCACTTAAGGTAAAATTTTAGTCATCTAATTTATGGCGCAGCCCAAACTAAAAATTCTACTGGTGTAGGGTTATAGCCGTTACAAGGATTATTTAGCTGTGGGCAGTTTGAGATCAATACAATCACATCTATCTCTGCCCGTAATTCAATATATTTACCTGGCGCAGAAATGCCGTCTTCGAACGTCAACCCACCTTCTGTTGTAATGGGAACGTTCATGAAAAAGTTAATATTATGGCTAATATCACGCTTACTAATTCCATAGCCTGGGTTTTCAGCAATCGCTAGCATCCAGCTATCTCTGCATGCATGCATGCAGCGTTTTTCAAGATCATATCGAACTGTATTACTCTCGGTTGAACACGCGCCTCCTAAGGTATCGTGGCGACCGCAGGTATCTGCAACCACTTTTAGCATTACGTTATTTTTGTTGGATCGCAGCTCTGAGTCAGTCGTTAGGTAGACATTTCCTTGTTCACGTATGGTATCCATTGCGCTATAACGCTCACTTGTATTACTCGCATTAAAGAACAAAGTGTCAGCTGCCTGATTCCCTTCGATATCAACAATCCGAAATGTTTCACCTGCTTTTACCACGCCAATGTAATAAGCTCCCGCATCAACTATTTCGCGACAGCTAGCTCTTTCAGATTTAAAATTTGATTCCGTCAACATATTTTATATTCCCGAGCCAATGTGGTGCAAAGCGTTATTTTGGAATCCGCGACCATTTTCTGGGCGAAAATTAAGACAGTAGTCATCGTCATTTAGAGTATGAGCCTGCCCCAATTCAATTTTGACTTTTTTCTGTGGATAAGAAGCAGCAGTATCCAAAGGGTGGGGACAGGTATGCAGAAGCACCAAGGTGTCCATTTCGAATCGCAAGGTCACATGGCTACCGGCATGACTATAATTTTGCTCAAGTTGCATCGCGCCTTCATTGCTCACCATCACTTTACTAAACCAGTTTACGTTAGCGGCAAGGTCGGTTTGATTAAGACCATATTTAGCAAGTTCAACAAGAAAAGCATCATGACCATTTTGTTTCCAATCATTAAGGTCTTGCTGATAATCGCGCTCTCCCCATTTTTCTTCGATGTGTGAGGCATGCGAATTCCCAGACACAGTTTCGTGCCAGCCTAAGCTATCTTCAACGATTGACGCGAAAATTCGTCCCATATCAGAATAAAGACAGTTACCACGAGTCAACTTAAACGTATGTTGGCACTTGAGCGTATCGGGCGCACTGTATCGCTCGAGTAAGTTTTCGGGATTGTAAAACAACATGCCTATATTAGCGCCGCCAAATGCGTCACTTAAACGCATTACTGTGCCGCGCCGCACTTTGAGTGACCAGTGTGACCCAGTCACTAATTCAGTACTGTAGTCGATGGAACGAATATACTTACTCATCTAAGACTCCATTAAATATATATTTTAGATCTTTTTACTTTAGGCTCGTAGGTTCTAGCCTAAGTTCATCGTCAATTTGAAAATCATGTAACGTAAATGACCATCAAAATAAAATGTATTCGTTCACAAAAATAGTTTGCGACTTATTCGACCACGGACAAAAAGATTAACTTTTTCTGATTTTGGATTATTAAAATATTCATCTGTTATTTCTTTTTTTGTTAATACATCCTGCATCTGAGGATACAACTTGGCTTACAACTTATTATGAGAAATGCATTTCGTGAGCAGGAGAGATCATGGTTTACCCCTCTTCATTTAATTGTTAATGACGGATAAAATCCCTCCCATATTTTCAAGGTCAAGTGACGATATTAATTCATAAAGTAACATAACTTTTAGATTCATAACTAAACCTATGGTAATCATATCTTGCTACTTTTGGCCACCAGAAAAAGTTATTTAGTTGGAATTTTTTCAAGCATACCTACTTTCCTTAATTACTTGTAAGCGTCATCTCATCATCTTTTTTTAGTATTTCTTAGGATATATGAGAAGCTCAGTTACATTTTAATGTGGTTAATTCGATATAAATTGAAACCGTTCATTTATATCGAATTAGATAACAAAAACGCACCAAAAAGTGCGATACCACTACCAGCACTGAGCCTAAGGTGTTTAGAACTTACTCGTGAGCGAGCTAAAATAACCTGAGTCAGTTTGAATACTAATATTGCAATGCTACATTGTATAAATCCTATGCCAATAGAATAGGCCGCTATAGACCCTATAGGTGCATCATATATAGCTTCACCATAGGCAAAGCCATGAAATAAACCTGCAGCAGCTATAAATATTCCAACGACCACCTGGCCAGAAAATTGTTTAACTATGACCAGACCAGCGATCACAACCGACACAGCAACGATCAGCTCAACACTAGGTAAATCAATCGCATTAACATGCAGCAACAAACCACTAAGACTGGAGATCGTAAATCCAGCCACCAATCTTATTAATGAAGCACCCGATAAAACTGCGAGCAGACCAATGCTCGCAATAAAAAGCAAATGATCCAGACCAATAACCGGGTGTGCAATCCCAGATATTAATCCTTCAAACATAGTTGAAGGGATCTGCCCATCCATAGGATGGTGAGCTTGGGTGCTGCCTGAAATAACTGTTGCAAGTAAACCGCTACAAGTAGCTGTAGTCTTGTTAATTAATTTATTCATAATTGCCTCATTTCTCGAAAAGATATTGATGCTTGTTGATCATTCATAAAACTTAAAAAATTACTGGCTTGACCAACTGTAGCAATATAGCCACCCTCAATCATAAGCAGGCGCATAGCACTGTCATGGTTGTCCTTGTCAGGCTCGGCACAACAATCGCTAAGCACAAGCACATTGAAGCCTCGATCAGCCGCTTCACGTGCCGTTGAAGTCACACAGACGCCAGTAGTGACACCCGTAAGAATAAGGTTTTCGATACCAGCGGTCATGAGTATATGTTGCAGATCAGTGCCGTGAAAGGCGCCGGTACCTGGTTTGTCTATAATGATCTCATCGTGTTCTGGCAACAATTCAGGGACAAAATCCCATCCGGGTTCACCGCGAACCAGCAATCGGCCCAGTGGCCCTTCAGCGCCTATTTCTGCGCCAGATAATGCAGTTTTTAGCCGCTTAGTAGCAGGCAGATCTGAGAGATCCGGTCGGTGACCTTCGCGAGTGTAGATAACTTTTATTCCCTTGGATCGAGATGCCGATCTCACGCTACAGATCATTGGTATAATAGCGCGAGCAGCGCTAACATCATCTCCACGGGTGTTCATGTAACCATTCAGGTCACAAAAATCACGCTGCATGTCGATAATCAAAAGGGCCGTTTTTTGTAGATCGAAATTGCCACTTATTGGAAAATCATAAGGAGTTGCGGCTACTTGCATTTACCGTGCTCCATATATATTGGAGCCGGAAAACCTTGTATATGTGTATGGCTATGATCATGATCCAGCGCACGCAGACGAACGCGAACTTTGTCTTCAGCAATCTCAAGCTGTTGTCCTGTTAATATCTGTTTTGACTCGAGTAAGTTAGTTAAAGCCTCAAGCCAACATGTGTAGTAGTCTTCTTCAGTTCTTATTTCGAGTCCTCGGGACTCACTTACATCGATGGTATTTATTAGACCTGCCTGAAATGTTTTTAGCGAGAAGTGGCCAGCTCTTGAAGCAGCCAACATTAATCCGAAAGCTCTTGCGGTCCAAGGAAGTTGAAAAGTGATACTGTCAAAAGGTTTCCCAGCAATAGCGGCATCCAATCCTGATGTAAGACTCATCATACTGAAACCCTCGCTACGCCGATCATGGCATCTCGGGTAATGATATCCATTAGCTCAGACTCGCTCATTCCCGCTGAGGCAGATGGCCGTTGGGGTAATACCAGATAACGTATTTCCGATACGCTATCCCAGACGCGAACTTCCGTCTCCTGCGTCAGCTGCAGTCCCATTTCTTCCAGCACTTTTCTTGGCTCTCGAACCAGACGCGATCGATAGGCACTAGATTTATACCAGGCCGGAGGCAGCCCAAGTATTGGCCACGGATAACAAGAGCAAAGTGTGCATACAACAACATTATGGAGAGTATCAGTATTTTCGACGACACGAAGCCTTTCGGTCTCTGGGCCACCGATACCCAACTCCGCACAAGCTTCGAGTCCATCGGCTAAGAGGCGTGCTTTAAAGTCTGGATCTGTCCAAGCTTTTGCGACGACACGAGCGCCAGTTTTGGGGCCCACCTTTTCTTCGTAATGATGCACTATGGCATCGACATCGCTGGAATTAATGACACCAATTTCATGCAGCAAGCTTTCGACAGCTTCAATACGTATAGCTTGCCATGGTTTGTCGCCAATATCTGAGTGATGATGGTGTTTTTCGTCGTGGTTATGTTTGTCTATACTCATAGAACTCAGTCCAGGTTCGTTAATGATTCAATGTGATCTTCACTGAGATCAATAAACAGAAATTGGTTAGTTTCAGCCTGCGGTCCCCAAAGGGTTTTTGCAGAAAACTTGATGGTGTATACAGCTTGTAGGTTTTCACCTTTGTAGTGGGCCCGAGTGTCTGGCAAAACCCATGCCTGGGCATTAACCCTCTCGATTATCCCAATCTTATCGCGGGTGTAGGCAGTGACACGAGTATGCCCCGGTGGGTGAATATTACGCACACGAATGCTCTGACCTTCAGAATATATTGGTACAATGTTTACTTCGTGCCGACATGCACCCCAATTGACTTTTTGCTCGGCGGCCAGCGGCCAGTCGCGATCATTGAGGTCCGGCTGTGAATAATTTCGGAGATCTGCCAGCATTTCAATGATGCGTTGACTAACCTCTTCTTGATTCAGAATATTCTTCTTATTCAGCAGGCTCTCCATCGCAAATAACCATCGCCCATAATAACCATCGTTAATATAGTCGGCACTATTCATCAGCTCTATTTCATGGCGATGTTCATCAAGGTTCCAGATACCCTTGGTATCTATCACCTGAGTGATGCAGAAAACTCTGCTTTCCCATTCCGAATGAAAAACTGGGTCTTCTGATGCTTGATCAGGCAAGTGGTGGACTCGCCCAAAGCCATGCAGACCACCCATATCGTGTATGCCATTCATCGCAATTACATCCTCTTAATAGATTATCGTTTCTATATGCTTTTGCAGTTCCAGAAAATTCGCCGAATACCTATCATCGTAGGTTGCGTCTGCCGTGCTGGTATCGATGAGAACTCTTGCGGGAACATCGCCGAGAACGATGACGCGATGCCCTACTCTAATCGCCTCTTCAATATTATGTGTCACCATAACCATAGTTTTACTGGTGTCGCGCCAGAGTTGCAACATGAGATCTTGCATACGTCTGCGCAAGCTAACATCCAGTGCACTGAAAGGCTCGTCAAGTAAGACCACAGAGGGATCACTAACCAGGGCTCTCGCTATTGCTACACGTTGCTTCATACCGCCCGAGAGTTGATGGGGGAAAAGCGATGCAGCCTCTGTCAAACCCACGACATCGAGGAAGTGCTTGACTCGCTGATCCTTATCTTTTAGATTTTTTTTAAACTTTAATCCAAACCTAACATTCGCACGCACAGTCAACCAAGGGTATAGGTTGTTTTCCTGAAAAATCATCAAAATGTCTGCGATTGGTCCGTTTAGATAACGATTATTGAAAAGCACACCACCCTGAGGCTCGCCCAAAATAAATCCCCCCAACGTCTTTAGTAATGTCGTTTTACCGCATCCAGATGCGCCGAGGATGCAAGTGATCTCACTCTTATTGATCGACAGGTTGAGACCATCAATTGGTGAGGCTCTGTCATCTCTTGCAAATTTCACAGTCAAATTATCTGCTCTAAATATAGAGTGCTTTGACAGGAGATTTGGGGCTGAGGGAGGCTGAGACAAGATGTCCATTTCCTCTGAAACATTCATACCCGCCACCATAAAAGACGTCGCCCGATGAGCATCAGCACTCGGTCGACGACATAGCCTGAAATGCCGATGACCAGCATGCCAAACATGATGAGCTCATTATTAAATAAGTTACGACCCATCATGATAATAGCGCCGAGACCATCGCGTAGCCCCACCATCTCCGCGACAAGCACAGCCATCCAAGCGGCTATGAAATTTGTTCTCAGCAGTGTAAATACACCTGGCATTACTGCGGGTATAACGACCCACACCCATTGCTGCCATCGGTTTGCACCCAGATTACCGGCAACAGTAAGAAACTCCTCAGGAATGCGCTGGATCTCAGCAAGAGTGGCCAGAGTGAGAATAAAATAGACACCCATAAAAACAATAAAAATAGCGGTGACATTGGTCAAGCCAAATAGAATGATCGCCGTCGGTATCCAAGCGATAGGAGCAATAGGCGCTAGTAAGTGTAATAGCGGGCTAAATATCCATGATGCCGGTCTAGAAAGACTCAACAAAGTACCGGTTATAATGGCTGCAAAGAACGCAATACCCATACCAGCAAAAACTCGAACAAAAGTAGAAAAAATCGACTGATAGACGGTGGCGGCCTGGGAGCCGAGACCAATCCGAAAGCCACTGTCTGCTACAGAGGCAAGAAAACGACTAGGAGGTGGCAAAATAATGGTCAGCGGTGAATCTCCATAGGCGCCGGCCAATTCCCAAAAGGTCACTACACTAGCCACCGATATCAGACCAACCAATATCGGCTTTGAGCGCTCTAGCCAGCCAGCAAATGGAGTCTTGGGTATAGCACTAGACATTAGCGCTTCTCAAGTTTTTTGATAATATCAAGATCGAATATATCAGTGGCCTTAGTCTCGCCTTTAATATATCCCAATGCAGATAGATCGTTGACAACACTCTGAACTGCATCTATGTCCGGTACAAAAGAGATTGGTGCGGGAGCAGAGGCAAATGCACTAAGCAGAACGTCGCTACCAACGCGAAAATAGGTGCCTTTTTCGAGTATACCAGCAGCTTTTATAGGATCTTTATTGATCAAATCTGCTGCGCAGATCAGACCTTTAAGATAGCCTTCAACAACTTCAGGGCGCTTCGTTAAGGTGCTATCGAGAACACTGACGACTGTATTAGGCGTAGTCTCCGACCAGGTCTTGGCGTTGGTTGTGAGAACAGTCGCACCTTTACTAGCAACCATCTCTGTTGTGTAGGGCTTGATATGACTTAATAGATCAGTCTGCCCGCTTCTGAAAGCTTCAACCATCGCCAACAGATCATTGAAGTAAACTAACTCTACATCGTTCTGGTCAATCCCTAGCTTTTCGAACTCGCGTGTCAATATTAACTCTAGCGTATCACCCTGAAGCGTTGCGATTTTGAGCTTTTTGTCATTAGCGCTAATGTAGTTCTTGAGAGCGCTCATAGAATCAAGCTCAAGACCTTTTTGTGCGATGACCTCCATAACTCCCCAACCACCCGCTGCCGCCACAACCTTAATAGGTACGCCACTATTTGCTGCGAAAAAAGGTAAGGTAAATGGGTTAGTGCTGAAATCAATCGCACCTCCGGCCAGCGCCGCATTGTTATCACCAGGATTTGCAAAAAATACGGTTTCGACATCTAGGCCGTTCTTAATAAAACAGCCGTTTTCCTTGGCTACAAAAAGTGGAGCCATGTCTAGTGCAACGAGATGACCGGCTTTTACCTTAACGATTTCTGCTGCAATATTATTGCTTGCCAGTAGAAGACCGATAGAAAAAGCCGATAGAGACCGCATCGAGCGGGAAAAGAATCTGTTCATAATCTTACGTTCTCCAAGTATGGGATAATAAAAAAATTCATGCTAGTGCATACAGGGCACTCGTTAAATAGCGCTGTCTCAATGTCTACTTTGATCATGTAGATATAAGCCAGAAATTTAGTTGTTATTGCTTGCGGCTTTTGAGGGGACATTGCAGAGCTCAGCTATACAATCTATTAGCAGTTCCAGCGGTCGCGACTGAGCTTGGACGGAATCTCGGGTTACTAGAGAGAATTGTGAAACTCGATTGAATTTTTCAGGCATTAGCGGCACTAGCTCTCCAACTTCCAGCCAAGGCTTAGCATAATGCTCGGGCAAAAAGCCAATATATTGCCCTGTTAGTATTAACATGGTCGAGGCTTCGAGACTGGTGACAGATGCGTTGGCTTCAGCATCGTCGTCAAAAGGGAACTCGCGACAGCCTATGAAAGCTCTGACCACTCGCTTGCTTGCTGGCAAGGCACGAGCCAGTAGCCTTGGATTATCTATCTGCGCTAGAGGATGTAAATTATGGCAGGCAAGAATATCGTATTCTTCATACAAAGGGATGTATTGCAATCCTGTAACATGATCATCAAAGATGCCAATGGCCAAGTCTAAACTACCATCCAGCAATCTTTTTTCCATTCCAGCTGGAGACAGAGACTCCAGTGTGATCTGTACAGTATTCTCCTGATGCCGGACAAATTTCGAGAGTGCGTCCTTAAGAGGGTTTCTGCTGTCACTGACAATATTGTCGAGAAAACCAATATTTAGAGTCCCAGTAAGTCCCTTTTTCAATTCTGAAGCCTGCATCTGAAATTGGCTTAGTGATTGAAATAATTCAGTCACCAGCACATAAAGAGCCTCACCCTCAGTTGTTAAGCGAAAGCCACTGCGGCCACGATGACACAAGCTAAACCCGACACGCACCTCAAGCTGGGACATTTGAGTACTAATCGTTGACTGGCTGACGCCGAGAATTGTCTGAGCACTAGAGTAGCCTTCTGATTCAACAACTGCCTTGAATACTCTGAGCAAGCGTATATCGATATCGCTAACCACCATACTTAAATCCATATCTAAATCATGTATTTAAATATTGTCTGCAAAGATTGAACCAGAACTAAAATTTGTGGAAAAGCTAATCAAAACAATATGTTAGCTTCGCCAATAGCATTAAGATCCTCAAAGCATTTTCAATTTAAGCACCAGTTCAGTGCAACTGCCTTGATTTGGTGCCGTCAATTTTTAACACTTTTTACTGTGTGTCAAATCGCTAAAAATTAGCGCTGAATGTTCACCGGCGGTGTTTGAGAAATCAGTGATATTTGTTTGAGAAAATTGCGGTGTATAAAGCCAAACTAAATGTTACCCATTAGTTACCTGTAAAACCTATACGTTATCTAGATTGAAATCTTTATACCTTTAATTAGCCCGCTAAAGACGTTATCGAAGAAGGGGGCTTAGGCATCTAATGCCTAGCAGTCTAAATACAGAGGAATGTTTTCTCTTTATTGGTTACTGTATTATTTTTGTTTGAATATCTAGCATTAGCATGGCCGAAGTACTTCACGGCGCTCTTGGCTAACCGTCTTTGACTCCCTAGCTTAAGCGTGTTCTCAGCTGGTGTTCATTCGAGGCTAGCGTTATTAACTATCATACTAAGCCTTGAACAAGATCTACTGAGTTTGAAACAGAGCCAAATACTCCACCTTGCATTTTGACCATTTTAATAGCGTGATAATGATTGTCTTTATCAGTTGCTCCGCAGCAGTCTTCCAAGATTAAACACTCGAAGCCTCGGTCGTTCGCATCACGCATCGTAGTGTGAACGCAAACATCAGTAGTAATCCCACAGAGTACAAGATTTTTTACACCTCGAGTATTTAGTATTAACTCTAAATCAGTAGCATAAAAGGAGCCTTTGCCAGGCTTATCAATTATAGGCTCGCCCTCTAAAGGATAGAGGTCTGGAATAATGTCCCAACCAGGCTCGCCTCTAACAAGAATTTTACCGCACGGACCGGGATCGCCAATACCCGCACCAATAGATCTGGAGCGCCAGCGTTTGTTTGCGGGCAAATCACTAAGGTCGGGGCGGTGCCCCTCTCGAGTATGTATAATTAAATAACCTTTTGCTCGCATCGCTGTCAGCACATGTGTAATCGGCTCTATCGGCTCACGAGTAAGGGATAAGTCATACCCCATTTGGTCAACATAGCCACCTACGCCGCAAAAATCGGTTTGCATATCTATAATGATTAGCGCAGTGTTTGAAGCCTTAAGATCTCCGTCATAAGGCCAAAGATAAGGGTCTGCTTGGATAAAATTCTCAGACATTTTTATTTTCCTGTATCAGTTTAAACTAATGTAATCTCCAGCTTATAACCGTATTGTTGGTTTTAGTATTATAAAGCTACAAACATCTTTGTAAGATATTCTCGACCAATAAAATCAGCTAGATTTTTTTGATATTAATCTGTAACAGCTGAGTCAAAAAAACTTATCATCGGCTAACGCCTATAAGGTCATCGCGACCGATAGTAGCTTCCAATTTGGTGGCATCCATTGCAGAAAGGTTCGCTGGCGGCTCGGGGAGGACCAAATATCTCATATCAGCATTGCTATCATGAACGATCAGTTGTATTTCCTTGGAAAGTGTCACGCCAAATTCTTCTAAAACCTTACGAGGTTCACGAACAGTTCGCGCTCGATAAGCCTTTGAAATATACCAGCTTGGTGGCTGTCCTAGTATGGATCTTGGATAGCAGGAACAAAGCGTACAGGTAATTAGGTTGTGGACTGTTGGAGTATTCTCCACGACAACAATCTGCGCCTCGCCAACGCTAATACCAATTTCCTGAATAGCACTTTTACCATTTGATAGTAACCGGGCTTTATAGCCTGGATCGGTCCAGGCTTTTACCACCACCTTAGCCCCAAGATGAATGCCAGGCGACTCCAATTGCTGGATCTCCTTTGTGACTTCTGGAGCAGTCAGCAACCCCCTTGATATCAACACCGATTGTAGAGCGTCAATCATTATTTGACCTTCGATATTACCAACATCATCTTCAATGACTAAAGCTTCATGTTCAACTTCTGAGTGATCATGATCATGATGGTCGTGGTCGTGGTCGTGGTCGTTACCCTTGGTCATTGTCAGCTTTCCTCTACAATTTTTTCAATGGGTTTAAGCCAGTGATCATAAATTTCAATCACCAACCGATCCTGGCTCAGATTCTCCGACACCCCCCATAACTCGCTATGGTTAAATTGGACGCGATACAGGTCTATAGTTGGGCCTGATGTTTTACCAACAGCAAGATCTTCTGGGTTCAGATAGCGGCCGCAGTATTGAATAATTAAGCCAATCTTGCCTCTGACATAAAAAGGGATTCGTACATGTCCCGCCTTGCCCAGGTCAAGGATTTCAACACAGTCATTCACTTTGAAACGGCAGCCATCTTGCCTGCTCATTATTCAATGCCTGCTTTGCTATTTTCATCCCAAACTCGTTTTTTTTCCTTTACGGCATGTTCTAACTCCCTGCTGGAAATTACGCCTTTTTCGATCAAGATATCAATCATCGACTCAAGGCGGCGACGATAGAAGGAATGTTTACCATATTTTTCTGCGCCAAAACTTTCAAAACCGCGACGCATTTCATCAAGAGAAATAATACGCCTAGTCCCATCTCCCAAAAGGTTCCTTATAGCTTCAGTCTGCTTCTCCCAATGCAGCCATGGTAGTTCCTGTTGAGGAATTTCGCCTGCTGTATCTCCGCCAATATCGTGATAGCCACGCATAATGTTTATCCTCTATATTTTGACATTCAAATTTCTGAAATTACTGCCTCGCGCTGGAAGATTTCAAGGCATTGCCGCCTCAAGTTAACGAACTCATTCGACACAAGTACATTTGCGTCACGAGGCCTTTGCAAATTATTCTCTACAATAGCGGCAACCTTTGTCGGGCGCCTACTCAATAACAGGACCTTGTCTGCCATCTGTACCGCCTCTTCCAAATCATGAGAAACCAAAACCATGGTGGTACCGGTCTTTTGGAAAATCGACTGAAGTTTTTCCCGCATCAACAATGTCATTTCATAATCCAGTGCAGAAAATGGCTCGTCTAAGAAGAGGACTTCGGGGTCCTTAACCAATGCACGAATAATTGACACTGCCTGTTGCTGACCGCCTGACAGCTGGTAGGGGTATGCATTAAGATCAATCTTGATCCCAAAATCTTCGATCAAGCTTTCAATACGGTTATCGCGCTCAGCCTTAGGTATCCCCATTAGTTTGAGAGGGTAGTGAATATTATCGATTGACCGCAGCCATGGAAACAGTGCCTCTCGGTAGTTCTGGAAGACATAAGAAATACGTGTCTGAGCGATAGTTTTTCCGTCATACAGCACCTCACCCTCATCCATAGGCATCAACCCTGATATCATGTTAATCAGAGTGCTCTTTCCACATCCATTTGGACCAAAAACTGAGATGAAAGCACCGAGAGGTAGCTCTAAATTAAATCCGTCATAGACAACCGCTTGGTCAAAGGATTTTTTAAGCCCTTTAATGGTAAGTTTACCAACTCTTTTTGACTTAGAATGCCGGGTAGGCATTTCAGCCTCTCCGGCGGTTACTGCTGTATTACTGTCTTCAATACTCACAGTGCTTTCATACCTAATTGACATTAAAGTCACTCATTTTAAGAATCTTTGTTCGAACATCCATTGGCTTGCTCATAACACCTTCGGAGACAAAAACATCAACGAAAGATTGATACGAATCCAAATCTGTTTCGTTAAGATCAGAAAAACTGCGTAGATAAGGCTTGGCTAACAGTTCGAGCTGAGTATCGCGAATAGCGGTATATTTTGGGATAATCGACTTGTATTTGTCAAAATCGGCCATTGCCATCTTGGTTGCCTCATCAATTATCTCAACAACTTTTTTTGCCGTTTTAGGGCGCTCATTGATGAACTTAGTCGTTAACACTGCGGCCCCTGAATAAAACGGGTCAGCAATAACCATGGCGACCGGATTAATCTGCGCGCGCGATACTCCTTTGGTTGAAGCCGCAATCGAGCCAACAGGTTCTAAAGATAAAGTTGCGTCAACGGTACCACCTAAAACAGCGCCAATTTGCTGCGGAACTGCTAGATCGACTAATGTCACATCCTTGTCTGGGTCTAGGCCATTGGCACGAACAAGATGCTTTGTAATAGTTCGCCATTGAATACCTGGTACATGACCAATAGTCTTTCCTTTAAGATCCGCGAATGACTTTATGGAGCTGTCATCTTTAACAATCAACCCATCATTAACTAAACCAATTTTGATCCCACCGCCTTGAAGTCCAAATACTTTAAACGTGCCTGGAAATTTTGATTCGGCGATCATCGCTATACCTGCCGCCGCCCCAGGTGGTCCAAAATCTGCACGCCCACCAACCAAAGCATCAATGATGTGATTGGGAGATTGCATTTTATTAGAGTCAACCTTAATGCAGGCTTTCTCGAATAGCCCTTCTTCAAGCGCAACATAGTAGGCTGTCGTTTGCATAATTGGCAACCAAGCCGAAGTAACTTTTTCGTATTTATCGCAGGCTGCATGCACATTAGAGGTCCCCATCAAGCCCAGAGCGGCACCAATAATCAGGTTTCTTTTTAAAAGTGATATATTCATATATTTTATCCATTTAATTGACTAGTTAAATTTAATAAGTCTAATAAGTATTAAACTTTATTTATTTTCCAGACCAGTGAATGAGATTTTTTTCAATCACTAGAAAAAAAACATTTAATCCGTATCCCATTGCTCCAGTGACTAGAATTGATCCATACATATCGGTGAGATTGTAAGAAATTTGAGCATCAATAATCCGGTGCCCGAGTCCATCTTGTGCTCCAATGAACATCTCGGCGACTATAATAACCACCAACGCCATGGAAACGGCCGTCCTCAAGCCTATGAAAGTTTGTGGTAGTGTTTCAAAGAAAATGACATCCACAAATATACGGAATCGTGATGCACCCATGGACCGTGCAGCTAGAATTCGGGTTTGTTTTGTATTCATAACACCATAAGCAGAATTAAAAACGATCACCAAAAAAGCTGCAAACGAAGCTACCGCAATCTTTGAAAAGTCGCCTAATCCAAAGAGCAATAGAAACAGTGGAAACATAGCTGTTGCCGGTGTTGAGCGAAAGAAGTCGATAATAAATTCAAAAGAACGATAAAGACGTTGACTGGATCCAAGGACTATACCGACAGGCACACCAAAAAGTGCCGCTATGATAAAGGCATAAAAAACTCGAACAAACGTATACCAAAAATCTGCAATCATATCTCCTGCTATGATGTTGATTGATGTATCTGCTAATGTTGCAAAAGGAGAAGGTAATAAATTCTTATCGACGAGAGCCCAGTAATAAGCAACCCACCAGACAAAAATCAAAAGAAATGGTCCAGTTGACAAAACAAACCACCTCTGCCTGAGAATACGCCTCCATAGAGCATCTTCAATCTTTAATGGCCTTGACGATGCTGGGGAATCTTCGCGTATTACACTTTTCATATTGGGCGACATTTGTACCTCTTATAATCTTCATGATCTTCGAGTGTGTAGCTACAAATTTATCCTAATGCATACGTGATACTCGTTAAATAGCGCTGACTCAATGTCTACTTTGACCGTATCGATATAAGTCATAATTAAATTGATATTTTCATGGCTATTGAAAGGACATTACAAAGCTCAACGATATAATTAATTAGCAACGCTAAGGGTTTAGATATGGAGGAATCTTGGGTTGAGGGAGAGAACTTGAAACTCTATTGAATTTTTCATGTATTAGCTCGTCTGCTTCTAGCTAAGTTCTGACATAGCTCTCGAGAAGTAAGCCAATATATTTCCATGTTGATATTAGAATTGCCGAGTTTTCGAGACTGGCGACAGATTAATTTACGTCAATATTCCGAATATATTGATGTCAACTTGAGACATTTCAGATCAAATCTCAAACGTCCGCTCTGGGTCAACTACCGAAGTAAGTCCCATTTTAAGTTAATAGGCAGCTCACCCCTCGATAGCAGTCTCTGGACAAGTAAGACCTGACGATCACATGCTGAGTGAGCAACCCCTTAAGGCGGCCTCTTTATGACACCGGGGGTTATTGAGCTCTCTAGTGTATTAAGTATGTAATGTATTACTCAGTATGAGGTTTAATAGATGGTGTGGATCTTTATTACTCGACGACACATACTGCAGTTACTCAACTTACTACGTACTCATTTTGGTAAATCATTACAAGATCAGCTTGATAGCGCAATAGAATTAGCCTCGATTACCAACTTTGATGACGATACCGAAACGAAGCAAGCTTCAGTATGAAAAAGAATGCAAGTTGGGGGCATTGAACCCAAATTATCCCAACTTAAGGACAAAGGATTAAATGAAGAGGGGATCGAATCATACAGAGCCTTAATGTCACCTTTATTTAATCGTACGAGAGAAAATAAGGGCTTTCGGATTTCCTTTGCCAAGACTGGTTCCGCTTTTAATGATTTTACTTTGCCTCATTCTAACGGGCTTAGGCAACATATTTATTTAAGCAATCCTCGTAAAACAACACTAGGAGTAAACTTGAAGTTAATCAAACGACAGGGTTAGTGGATCATTTGTATGAATATAGATCTTATATAGTTGATTTAAATGGAGGTGACTTAGTTAATATTTATGAACCTACGCCAAAGGACAGCTACCAAATAAAACACCTTAGAATTTATCCTAAGTTGGTAAAATATATGTTGAGTCAAGAATATAATGATTTAATGAAATATATATCCGACAAACTCCTTGAGGTTGCCGACTTTAGTGATTTGAAGATTTGATGATAAGAAAGGATATTCTTCTGACAATACGTAATATTTTCAATCAAACCAACATATTGTTATAGACGACATAAATCTTAGAAATTACGCTATTATGTCGTCTATATGCAAGTGTATGCGCTGAACACGCCGGTTAAAATTTAAACAAAAGCTTGTTGGCCAATCTATGGTGTATTTTCTTGGTCAATCTATGGTGTCATGAACACAAGGCGTAAACCAAAAGTGTATTTGGTTTAACGCTTACACCAATCTTCCCACTCTATTGTAGTACTACCGTTATTACCCCAACCCCCTAAGCATTCAACTCAATACTTAGCTGCAGTGTTTTTGCGTCCCCTGCGAACCATTTCTGTATATACAGCGATCCCACTATCGGGGCCTTACCTTCGGCAGGCACTTCTTTATATCTGATGCTATTCTTTGTTTCTTTTTCAAATTCGAAGTTAACTAATTCTTTCGACATGATGTTTCCTAGCTATTATTTTTGGGTTGTTATCGTAAGGGGTTTTTAATGCTGAATTATGGCAACACTCCACTTAACGCTAAAAAAAGTCTCCAGCAAGTTCGCCGTTTCAAACAAGGGCAAGCCAACAACGGCAGAGTAACTACCCTGTATTTCTTCCACAAAAACCGCTGCCTTGCCTTGTATGCCATAACCGCCAGCTTTATCTTTAGGCTCACCGCTTAGCCAATATTGACGGGCCTCTTGTTCCGATAGCGGACGAAAACGCACCGATGTCACATTCACGCGGGTTTCGCATCGTTCGCCATACACCACCGTCACCGCCGTCATTACTTGATGGGTATTACCCGATAAGCGTAACAGCATCTCAATTCCATGCACTTCAGATTGGGGTTTCTCTAATACGGTATCATTTAATACCACAATCGTATCTGCACCCAACACAGGATGATCCTGCTTCAACAATGCACCGGCTTTTGCTTTATCTAACGACAAGCGTTGTACATATTCTGTAGGCGACTCATTGTCTGAGCGCTGCTCTTCCACATCTACCGTCAAGGTTTGATACTCCACGCCTATTTGCTCAAGTAGTTCACGACGACGAGGTGACTGAGATGCTAGATAAATAAACATAATATTTTCCTATAATGCAGTAGAAGACAGTGACAACCAAGATAAGGAAAGAGAAGCAAAAAAAGGGGGTATAGGGCTTTGGCTCCCAAAAACTCCAGATTAATTAACTAAACGGGGGACCTTCTGTTCAAGTATAGCGACTAATTTTGCATCCATATATGGGTAATCATCTGCTATGCCTAGACAAATAACCCGCTGATGATTGAGAACCGCCGAAAACCTGTCCTGAAGCTTCCTCTTATGGGACTTTTCCATCACAAAAATGTATTCAGCCCACTCAACATCTTCAATGCCTATTTGCACATCAGAATTATTCTTCAACCCTGCCGACCTAACCTCCCATTCTGGATTTGAAGAAAATACAGATTCAACAGTGGGACTTCTCAGTTTATTTTGGCCACAGACAAACAATATTCTTTTCATAATGCGATCTTTTGGTTTAGCTTTGTGACGACTAGTAGATAATCCTAGAAACCGCAGTTGGATCATGAAAGCTTCCGCTCCTGCTCACGCCCCTTACCATTATCCCTGTAGGCAAAGTATGCACAAGTTATTGATGCGCCTAGCAAATGTTACATTCGGCTGGCTCTTCTCCGCTTTTGTGAGGTAAAAAAGATGCCAAGACTCGCGGAATCTGTTGAACTATAAGGCTTCTCACAACTTTATAGGTAACAAGCACTTGAGCCTTAGCATCTCCAGCCAAATACTGAGCCTTCCTGGCCAGCGTGTCAAACAAGTTCAGCATGATGTAGATCGCCAGCGTCTCACCATAACCTGTACCCGAGATCGTCGTTTTCGAGTGCTTGACCCAACCAATAATAAGCCCGCCAGCATTAACTGCTATCGCCGCAGAACGATTCGTGATCTGCCTCTTTGTGGGTGGGATTGTCATCTGGAAATTGAATTAGTACAGGTGGTATCAAGTACTGGCAGACGATTACTAGAGGCGGCTGACTTTGTTGATAAAGGCAGTCGATACACTGCACGTTTCTGCCGGATGGTCAGCGGCTTATGTCGCCACATGAGTATTAGTACCGTGGCTCGGCATTTAAAACTACGGTGGGAAACGGTGAAGAATATGGATAAAGTTTATCTCGAAACCACCTTGCCAGCACTTGATCCGAGCCAGTTGAAAGGTCTCAAATATCTGGGGGTTGATGAAGTGGCGAGGGCCAAAGGACACGACTATATGACGGTGATTTATGACATGGTGTCGGGGCATTTAATTGGGGTTGAAACGGGTCGTACCGCCGCGGTGTTTTCTACTTTCCTAAAATGCTTACCATCCGAAACCGCTGCTAATATAGAGGCTGTAGCGATGGATATGGGGCCGGCTTATCAAAAATCTGTTCGCGAGTCTTTGCCTAATGCCGACATTGTGTTTGATCGCTTTCATGTCATGCAAAATTACAGTAAGGCCATCGGCAACCAACGCAGAATCGAATACAGAAAAGCCAACAGAGCAGACAAGGAGCTGATGAAAGGAACTCATTACCTGTTATTAAAAAATGCCGACAAACTTAATGAAACACAAACTGAAAAGTTGCAAAAGTTGCTCGATGATAACGCCAATTTAAATACACTCTATGTCCTTAAGGAGCAGTTACAAGCTTTGTGGCAAGCTGAAACCGTTGAGGATATGCAAGCCAGTTTGGAGCAATGGTGCCTCCTAGCCGATGAAACCAATATGCTGTATCTGAAAAAATTTGCCGAATCACTCAGAAGGCACCAAAAGGGTATTTGTAACTATGCAAAATACAAGCTAACCAGCGCTAGAATCGAGGCGGGTAATGTCAGCATTGGGATGATTCGAAAACGAGCAAGAGGCATCAAAGATACCGATTATTTCAAACTTAAGATACGGCAATCTTCAATGCCAGATGATCAATCTATGTTCTATACAACCCAATGATTTACCTCACGTAAGCGGAGAAGAGCCATTCGGCTCACTACCAATAAGGTAGCCACGCTGATGTAACATTCACTATGCACACCAATAACTCCCCTAGAGGGGCCTACTTTTGGTACACATCTTTTTCGTGCCCAACTGCGGTTTCTAGGATAATAGGCAGAGATTAACACCAAACACTCTGCCCCTTCAATTGTTTCAATTTACGGGTATTCATAGTAGTTGGTTCTTACGTTGTGTAAAAAGACATATTACATTCCATTTATTTCAATTTACGCAACGTGTTATTTTCTATAGGATAACGACACTGATTTTTCAGTCCAGATCTTTTTATCTTTAGGGCGCCCTCTAAAGCCAGTTACCTTTAATTA
>JBLHJR010000049.1:0-23807 GCA_047619205.1 Candidatus Endobugula sp.
ATCCCGCAATTCGTCTCTCGCTCTTAAATTTAAGCGAATACTATGCCTGATGTCGCGGCAAAAGACCAGAATTAAGGGTTAACTATTTGTTTTTATTATAAAAGGGCATTAGCATAAATTAGCCGTGATTGGAGGGGGAGCCACTTGAAGATACGTTACGGAGAGTGATTCGTGAGGAAATACCTACGGGCTAAAATCAGTAATGTTCACATCGCATCAATCAACTGGGGCCAGATAAGGTTTTTTTAAGTGCTAGTTATTTAATGCTTATCTGACTCCAGCAGCTCGAATTTCTCAAAAGGGTGTATACTAGGGTTATAAAAAACCCCCTAACGAGGTGCGTCATGGCAACACAGAAACGAAATTATAATATGACCGAGGCGACGGATAAGTGGGTTAAGCTACGTGGTAACGGCACTGTTTACGCCAGTGAAAGCGAGTATGTTCGCGCCCTAATCATCCGTGATATGGAACAACACGGAGAAGTAGAAAACATACGTGCCGCCATTATGAAAGGCGAAAATAGCGGCATGAGTAACAAAACCCCCGAAGACATTAAGCAGGCCGTTTTAAAAAGAAAGTGAATTGTATGAAGGCTTACCGACTGACCATAGAAGCCGAATATGATATGGATGGTATTCTTGAGCAAGGAATTGACGATTACGGTGTAGATACGGCAATAAGTTATTACGATAACTTCCAGCGGCGTTTTGATGAGTTGGTTGAAACGCCCCACCTCTACCCAGCCGTTGACGATATTTGCGTTGGGTATCGGCGTACGGTTTGCGGTGTACACTCTGTATATTATCGTGTTGATCAGGAAGAGATTATCATCACTCGTATTCTCAAAAAGCAAAATCCCTCAAAGCACCTTTCCAGTTAGTCCGTCCCTTCCTATTGTTTGCATAGCCTTAAGTTAACCACAAACCAAACGCTTATAATTGCCGAATATGAACAACACATAAACCTTCTGTTAGCGTTTTTAATATGTCTACTCGTACCGCCAACCACTGCATCTCATCTGCGGTAATCTCATACTTATCAAGACTATAGGGGTCACCCCCCCCTAAACGTGTAAATTAATATTCGCTTTTGGGGGCAGTCGATTAACAATGACTTAGAGTGGGTGTCCTCCAATGATCCTCGGGATTACAAACCAATGCGAACGTGATGTTAACGCCATGCAAATTCTTCACACGAACAGAGATTATTGGTGTATTGAGAATAGTTGCCACGATATTCTGGGCTAGGTTCATGATGAAGATAGCTGCCGCATTCGGACGGGGTATGGGCCAGAAAACTTAAGTCGAATTAGACGCCTTGCCATTGGTGTTATTAAATCAGTCAGCTCAAAAGGCGTTGCAGAGACTACGAGAGACTTTGTTATGAATGTACGCTTAGTGTTCGATTATTTGAAAATGACCAAAAACTCACAGGCTAAATTTGTAAGCTAGAGACTGAGAACAAATTTACCGTGGTGTCATGCCGTTTACGGTTGACGTTCTCCCGCCGTGTTATTCAAACTAAGCTGCCAACACTTTATGCAGCGAAGCTTAAGCCATCAGTCAACGTCCTTTCAGAGCTTAAGCCGCTAACTCCATCTTACTATCGTCAATGCCAAGGCTGCTTAGTAGCTTAGCAATACCTTTTACGTCTACACAGATCCCTTGGCTTCGTTCGTCCCGAGAATCTGTTATTATTTGTTGATAGCTGGGGAAGTCAATGGCCGATAAAACACTTTCCCAGACATCTAGCTCATTGTCACCAAAGGCTTGCACCGCTTGCGGTAAAGTATTGATATAAAGCGATCGATGCTCCGGAGAGAGGTGTTGAAAAATTTCAGCCATTGTATACGAAAAAACACTGGCATGACTCCATTCATCGGCCGCATGAGCTTCAACCGTTACATAACACAAAGGTTGCAACCTATCATCTTTGGATAATGCCCCTAAATAATCCGTGATTAAAGTTTCTGAGGCACAAGCAACTGCTAGTCTTACCAGCTTACGCTCTTCATTATCTTGGCATTCTAATAACATTTTGTCTAGCTGACGAATAAGCTGGAATTTTGGCAGTTTAATGCGTTTTAGGCCCCGTTCACGATAAACAATATTGATACTCTTGACCGCCATCAATGTATGAAAACCTTCGTCGACTAACGCTTGACTAATCGAATTCTGAATAGCATCATTTCTTGAACCGGGATACTCCGCATCTATCAGCAAGTCGCATACTGGCGCGATCAATTTAGATTCTATCTGAATGGTTTTTTCGTTATAAATAATCCAACCGTACGATAATACTTTACGCTTCATATCTTCGTCCGCACTCAGCCAGGCAGCGTGCTGGTGAAAGGGTAATAAACTTTCTTTAAAGTCATCTTTTTCTGGATCAAAAGCAAGCTCGACGCTTGGATCGCCGTCAAGCACTTTAGCTCTTTTATTCCATAAGTTTGTTAAACCATTCAGCACCTTCATAACCTGATTGTTATCTGCTTGATGTGTCATAATCATTATATCCTTTTAAGTTATAGTTGTTTATGTAGACTACTTCTTTACAGAAACTTTCAACGGTTAAAGTCTCATTAATGAAGCGTTTTTTTCATTTACAAAAAGTAGAAAAATATTTACTCAATAATTCGAGAAGAAGATTGAACACCAAGTATAGTTTCGAGTCAACACAAGAATATTTATTAAGTAGGTTTTTCTCGAAGCAAATATTTTCATGATGTTTTCGACACGACAACCTCTTTTTATCTAAGACACGTGCTTAAATCAGTTAAATTTATATAATGTTAGAAATAATGAGACCTTTGCACGAAGCACGTTATAAATAGATCAATGATTTGGCATCATATAAAAAGAAATTCACAGCTGTTTTTTACAAAAAAAATCAAAAAAACGCGTTTAACAGGCATTTTAGCCCCATACTCTGTTTTTTAGGTGCTACTCTCCTGTATCCAACACATCTTTTTTTGTCAATTAACACCACGCTTAATATTATGATCCACACACTATAAATTAAAGCGCATTCGATTTCTGGCGTTGCCCAGATAACGTGCCTGCCCCATACCATGATGTTATTTTAATACACCAAACACGCGCTCTACGGTACTGCGTATTCGAGATTTGACGTTGTTATTTGATTTCTGTATGGACGTTAATGGCTTGTTACGATAAGCCCTTTCTAACACGCGATTGTCAATCTTGCGCTCAGCCAACCATTCATCTGTTTTCCGCTCGCATAAGCACTATCCGCATACACTTGAGATTCTGAGCCACTGAGTAAATCGGTAAAACAGCGCGAATCATGGACATTGCCGGCGGTAAAATCCGTTGATTTTATAAAACCATCTTCATCTACATTAATGTGTGCTTTAAAACCGTAGGTGATTTTCTTTTTACCATCCGACCCTGTCTTCAGTTGTACGCGGCCTCTGGGTCTTGGGTGTTTTCTCCATTCACGCCTTTATTCGGGCGGTTACGTTGAGCTTTGATCACGCTCGCCTCTACAGTGCTGATCTCTCCGCTTCTGAGATACAATCCTTTTTCACTGAGCTGCTGATTGACCTGCTCTAAAAATAGAACGTGCAATGCTTGTACTTCATGCTTGTTACGAAAGCGCCACAGCGTACTATGGTCCGGCAGTGACTGTGACAGACTGATGCCCACAAAACGACGAAACAATCAATCACGAGCTAATTGCTTTTCTAGTTGTGAATCACTTAACCCATACCACGCTTGCAATACCAATGCTTTGAACATCATCAAGGGAGGCCATGCCTGTTCCCCGCACGTTTTGTTATGAATGCTTTTAAGCTTTTCCTCGAAGCGGCTCCAATCAATTAGGTCATGTACATCATCTCATTCAGTCACTGCATCATGTTCAATAATGAGGGCATCGGCTAGGCTTTGTTGTCTACGACATGGTTATTTTTTCTAGGCTGATTTTACTCTGAACATTATCCTACACCATTAGTATTATTGGGAGTTGCGAGAAAAGGTCTCATAATAAAATTAAAAAAAGTTTACATTAACAGATAGCTTACTATATAGTTTTGTATCGAAACAAAAAGACATTATAATATTATGAATCAGCACGCTGTTTGTATGGACATAAAACAAGACGTCGCAGGAGTAAAAACTTTCTGCTTTAAACCGAATGAAAACCTATCTTTTTCAGCGGGACAATTTATCACCTTATCACTACCGACTGATAAGGGTAGCATTCAGCGCAGCTACACACTAAGCAGCTCACCAAAAAATAACAGTACCTTTTCAATCACTGTACGAAAAGTGCCTAACGGCAAAGGCTCCCATTGGCTTCACCAACATTTACAGCCGGGTACCAAAATAGAGTTTAACGGCCCTTATGGTCGCTTTGTACCTGATGAGTTTGAACAGAAAAAACTGTTATTGCTTGCTGCAGGTAGTGGTATCACGCCATTTTTATCCACATTCCGTGGGTGGCGTGACCGAGGCATTTCTGTTGATGCCTTACTAATTTTCAGCGTCAGAAACCCAGGGCAAATAATTGAATATCAAGAGCTGAAATCACTTTGTTACAGCATAAAGGGTCTTTCGATTATTTTTATGCCTGAAAACGTCGAACAGCAAAGTTGGTATGGCATTCGTGGTCGCCTGGATGCTTTATGGCTGCCCTCTTTGTGTAGAGATATCACTAAACGGGAAATTTTTACGTGTGGGCCAACCCCTTATATGCAGACGATTAAGCAATACTTACAAGACACGGATATAGGTTTAGCGAACTATCACGAGGAAGTTTTTCTTTCACCTCAGCAAGTGTCAATTGTATTGTCAGCAACTGAGCAAGAAAGCAATAAATTCACAGTTTACTTTGAAAATTCAGATATCAAAGTAAGCTGTCATGACCAAGAAACATTATTAGATGTCGCCGAAAATGCAGGCATGTCCATAAAAATGGCTTGTCGTTCAGGGATTTGTGGCAGCTGCATGACAATGAAAAAGTCAGGCAGTGTCGATATGCAAGATTTAGGCGGGATTTTACCTGCTGAGAAAAACAAAGGCATGATTTTACTATGCTGCAGTAAACCAGCCAGTGATATCGTGCTTGATATTTAAACGTGCCACAACAAGGAGAAATATGAAAAAAATACACGTGATCCGTCATTTAGCTTTTGAAGACCTAGGTAACATTCAGCCAGTTTTAGATCAACTGAGAGCCAAGGTGACTTATATTGAAGCGGGCCAAGACTTCATTGACAGCAGCGTTAATGACTGTGACCTACTGGTCATTCTCGGCGGCCCTATAGGGGTTTATGATGAGGTAGATTACCCTTTTATAGCAGACGAATTGATTTTGATTCGGCAGCGCATTACATCTAAGAAACCCTTGTTGGGTATCTGTCTTGGTGCGCAATTAATTGCCAGAGCTATGGGCTCAAAAGTATACCCAGGTCATCAAAAAGAAATTGGCTGGGGTCGATTAACGCTTAATGACCAGGTCAATAACCCTCTGACGATATTGGGTGAACAAGCAATATTACATTGGCATGGAGATACCTTTGATCTGCCATCATCAGCGACGTTACTAGCCAGTAATGATAATTACCCTAATCAAGCTTTTGCCATTGAAGATTTTTGCTTAGCCGTACAATTTCACCCTGAAGTGACCGTCTCTGGTATGGAACGTTGGCTTATCGGCCATACGGCAGAAATATCAGCAACAGATAAAGTGAGTGTCACTTCACTTCGCCAAGATAATGCTGAAATTGGTCGGACATTACAACCGATAGCGCAACAAATATGGATGAACTGGTTCAAGCAATTACCGTGGTAGCTAACCATTAGCACAATAATAGCACTAGAGAACAGATCAATATTTATTAAACAAGGCTGAAATAATTATGTAGTAGATAAGTGCCTGTCCTTGATTCATTACAGTGGTAGCCATGCTGGCTTCGGCTACAGCACTGGTACATGGTGATTATGGAGAAGCTGACTACTTTTTCACGATTTTGAACTTATGCTTTGGTTGTAGAGGTCTGTTTTGTTTGGCGTAAAAATCAGTAACTTCTTTCTGGTGCTTCCTTTCTTGGGATGAATTTAGCGTTGCTTTGGCGCTGTTAATTCAATGTCTTGATCCAAAAATTGAGTCAGCATGAACTGATGGATAGAGTCGAAAAAGACAGAGTTATACACAATAAGTCCCCTTCTATATAAATGAGTTGACAGAAATCATGCCTTGCAGGCAGTATTGTCATGAAAACGTGAATCTTTCCAGCTTTGCAAAAAGTTGAAATTACTAAAATGTGTGTTTTTGGTAGAAAATTCATCAACTTAAGCCGGATTCCTCGAAAAACTCTATTGGTAATATGAGGAATCCCTTGAATAATGATATTGGGGAAGGTTTCCTCAATATCATACTGTTAGGCATCTTGGAGGAATAAAATGAGCATCAAAGTAACAGGTGTAGATCATATAATGATTACAGTGGGTGACATTGATGAAGCGAAAGATTTCTATGACAAAGTTCTAAAGTTGGATGAGCTGACAATTCCACCCGAAATAACAGGGCCTCGTGCATGGTATTCACTTGGTTCTTCTGTCTTGCACGTGAATCAACATGAATCACATAAAGCAGGCTTTCAACATTTTGGCATTACCGTTGAATCAGGAAAATATGAATCTTATATTGATGCAATAAAAGACACTGGTTATAAAAGCATTACTGAGAATCAGTTGTATGATGATGGCCTGTATAGGATTTTTGTTGATGATCCGTTCGGAAATACAATTGAAATCAGTAATGCCTAACAAAAACATCTAGCGGACAAAAATTGCTCCGCTTCGCTCTACAATTTTAGCCGCTAATGTTGGCGTTAAAATAGCAGGGACACCCGCCCTATAAGACATATCGAAAACACATAGGAAAACACATAAACACATAAACACATAAACACATAGGACACCCACCGGTAAAAAACCTGAAAAGATTAAGGTGGGTTGTTCAACAGTTTGCGTCATCGCTTATTGGGTCGAATGACGGGTCGTTTGGGGTGGGGGAGTGATTATTTAGGCATACAACAGCGTTTGTAGCGTTTGCCACTACCGCAGGGGCAGGGTGCTTTACCTCTGATCTTGATATCTTTTTCAATGCCCAGCACATCTTGTTGATAGAAACGGGTTAATGTCTTGAATAATTGAGGGTGCTTTTGTTTTAGCATTTTTGGTCTTTCAAAAAAATACTCAGACGCCACTGCAAAAAATTCCTGCTGATTACTTGCCCCATAGCGCCCGATATTACTTTCCCCCCTGTCTATCTCATTGATCTTATACGCAATAAAATCAAACCAGAGTGAAGTAGAGATAGCGGTAGATTCAAATTCGTTCAAACTTTCGAGGGCTCCATCACAACGCCCATCGGCCATATCCAACAGGTGGACGAATTCATGAATACCGACGTTGCTTTTGTCTCGACTGTTTTTGTAACCTAAGTACAAATGCGGACGGCTTAAAGCCATCTTGCCCATCATCGGCCCGCTACCTACCATTCCCGCAATAGTAGAATCCTCTTTGCCGCATTCAAACTGCTTGTTAAAGGCACCGGGCAATAAAAATACCGCCGCCAAATTAAAGTTTTTATTGGTGGGTGTTCTCCGTGTTTCTCATAATTTTTGGTAGGCTCAGGTAACAAAACAATAGATATTTTTATTCATTATCTCCCTTAGCTTGAAAAAGTGTTGGCGTCTTGACTACTCAATTGGCTGGAGAATGAACTTTCCACCAACATAGAATCAATAGATCATAGTATTTTGTTATTTTTAGCCAGAACCTCTAGGGATTCTGGGTGTCCGTAATAATATCCCTGAGCAATCTGGCAGTCTACTGATGCCAAAAAATCTTTCTGTTGAGCCGTTTCAACGCCTTCACTAACAACACTCAAACCTAAGCTAGCCGCCAACTTAATAATGCCCTCAACAATGCGCTGATCCGACGGAGAAGTGATAATGTCACGAATAAAACTCCGGTCTAACTTAATAGTATCTATCTCGAATTGCTTCAAATAACTTAATGCCGAATAGCCAGTGCCGAAATCATCAAGAGCGACCTTTAAACCCATCGCTCTAATATCATCGAGCGTACGTCGGGTGTCCTTCAGGTTTTTAATAAAGAGGGATTCGGTAACTTCTACCTCAAGGGATTGTGGCGACAGCTGAAATTTTTCAATCACTTTTTTAAGAGTGGGCACCAGCTCTGGATTTTGAAATTGCATAACCGATAAATTAATTGCTAAGCAAATATTGTCTCCGTATAATTTTTTCAACTCAACAAATTCACTGCAACTTTTCTCGATGATATAATCACCTAACTCATTGATCAGCCCACAATCTTCTGCGATGGGTATGAACTTATCTGGTGGTATATTTCCATATATTACATGCTTCCATCTTGCCAAAGCTTCAAAACCAAGTAACTTATTATCTTGCAATGATATTTGCGATTGATAAACGATATAAATTTCACCGTTTTTGATTGCCTTATGCAAATCTTGCTCTAGGGTTTTCCGGTAAGTCAATTCTTCACGCATAGACTCTTTAAAAAAAATATGTTTCTGTTCGCGAAATTGTTTGGCTTTGTATAACGCCATATCGGCACATTTAATGGCATCATCCAAATCTATATTCGCAGTGTTAAGTAAATGCACACCAGAACAACAGCCAACCGTTAGCTCTAAGGCACCCACTTTAATTTTCTTGTTGACGTTTTGATCAATACGCTGACATATCTCTATTGCTTGCTGTTTTGGTCGTGTCAAACCAAAGGCCGCTATTGAGAATTCATCTCCACCGAACCTAGCCACAACATCTGCTTTTTTAACCGCCTTACGCAATCTTTGCGCAACAATTTTTAACACCTCATCACCAACAGCATGACCATAACAGTCGTTAATTTCTTTGAACTTATTAAGATCTATTAACAGCATGGCCATATTGACAGAACCATTCGGCCTAGAATTAAGATGGTCAGTAATTCTTTGATTAAACGAGTAACGATTAAGCAATCCCGTTAGATCGTCGTGAGACGCCATATAATGTAGGTGCTCCGTACGCTCTTGAACCTTTTTTTCCAAATCTGTTTTAGATCGCCTCAATTCTTCTTCAATCATTTTATAATCAGTGATGTCCTGCAATGTACCTACATACTCGACCGCAACACCAGAATTACCGATTAAGGGTTCCGCTATTTCCAAAACATATCTAACACTGCCATCTTGACGAATAATTCGATATTCGATTTGATAAGCTTGACACTCGGCGGGTCTCAAATTATTAATAAGGGGTTCTAGTATATGATGGTCGTCTGGGTGCACGATGCGATTAAGGCGATCATACATCAAATCAAATGCTTGGCTAGTTGAACAGCCCAAGAGGCTCGCGAATTCATCAGAGCAAGAAATCAAACAAGCATTCTGAATAGACCAGCGCCAATTACCCAGCTTTGCAATGGATTGTGCCTGATCAAGCGCTTCTTCAGCTAAGCTACGATCTGTAACCTCAAAGGCAAAACACCCCAAACCCACTACTTTTCCATCCCTATCGCGCACTGCAAATCGTTTTTCTTCGTGCATTTGCAGAATACCAGAATCATCACAAGGAATGGTTCGATCCATCAGCCCATCTTTCATGATTTTTTGATCCATCAAGATAACCCTTTGTGCCCGCTCCGTATCAAATAACTCACTAGGCAACTTACCCAATAATTCATCTCGAGAACGTCCCATCACTTCTTCAAATTGTTGATTAACATATTGGTAACGACTTTGAGTATCCTTAAACCAGATATCAAAATTGGCATATTCATCTATCGCATGAAACCAAGCCTCGTACCTATCGCAACGAGCACGAAGCTGCTCTATTGACTCTGCGTTATTGTCGGCGCTTTTTTGTACCATAACAAACCTATTCACATAAGAAATACATTGCTCAGACTTAATAGCTAAAAACAATTCGCATATAGTGTCTCACCTTATTATAGAGCATAATTGTGTTTTTGTTACGGGCTATCCACTTGACGTGAGTGCCTCCCCCCCACCCCCCCTATGTAGTGTTCGAATACATGAGCACGGCAAAGAAACCTAAAGCAGGAATTGACTACCCCGTACATTTAATGAGTTTGAATCACTACTGATGAAATGGACACCTCGCCATACGGCATCACAATGTGCCATATTGAGAAGTGTAAGCAATCAATAACAAGCGAGGTTTCCGAAATCTGGTGGATTTCAAGAGAGTTGTCGCCTGATGTATAAAAATCATGCAGCCTGACTCTCCAAAATCACAAAATCAAAGCAAAATCAAAGGGTCAGAGTTCTTGATTGATATAAAGTAAGCGGCTAACCAACCACACCCCTGGCCATTAAAAAAGTCCAGCTTATTTTCATAAGCTGGACTTGGTGTATCACCTTCCCTGTGATACCGGAATATTGCTATCCCTTTGGTCTTCATGACTCACCGCACACATCCTGTGTCAACATCTTTGTACGATCAAACATGACATCAATCGATTGCCGTCGTCTGTAGGGCGATGGCACATTAACGCGTAAGACATCACCTACGTTATCACCACCGTTGACTCATTAGCGATGACCCACGGCAATAAGGTGTCTATATCGTCAACGCTTTGTGCGCTAGGCAGCTCTGTAAAGATACGTTTAAGGTACTCTTAAGGGTTCAGGCTGTTGGCCTTGGCGGTTTCAATCAAGCTATAGAGATTCGCGCTCGCATGAGCTCCCGCTTGGCTGTTGGAGAACAACCAGTTTTTTCTTCCTATGACAAACGGACGAATTGAGTTTTCCGCGCGATTATTATCAATCGGTCTTCTGCCGTCATCCAAGTAAGCAACGAGCCGTGGCCATTGGTTACACAGATACTGCATGGCTTTTCCGAGAGTCGTTTTCGGCGGACTATTGGCGAGAGCCTTATTGCCCCCTTGATGTTTTTGACGGGGGTAATAAATAGGTGGCAAGTCTTGCATTTTGCCTTTAAGATTCAACAAGTAACTACGAGTCATATGCCTTTCGGCCCCAAAAAAACATCTCAACTATAAAATAAGGGTATCTTATGAAAAGAACAATACTTTGGCCCATCATAGCCACTATGGTAGTTTTAGCCACTAACAGCATGGCAGATTACAACACCTCTTCACCAAAAAATCAGAACACAGCTTTATCACAAGCACTTAAACTTAAGAACGTAATGGTGGCTGTCGACATGATGGAAGCTGAGCTTATTTTGATCAATGTAAAGAATGACATCATGCTTCAGGAGTGTTTAGACTGCTTACCTGGTTGGCCAGGAGGACGTCCACAGCACGCTGTGGTTTCTTCCGACGCTAAAACAATTTATGTCACTACAGATGCTTCTGCCGAAGCTGCTGCGCAAGTAGTGATCCTAAAGGTGAAGAAATATAACTGGAAGAAAGGCTTTGCCGTCTTAAAAGTGGTCAAAACACTAATTGCTGAAGATGCAGGTACCTTATCAACCTTCAACATTCCAACGCAAACATCATACGAACAACCTATCGCGAGCTGGACACAACCTGCCATGGCTCAACTACACGGGCCAACACTCCTGCCTTATTCAAACTACGCATATTTTACTCAATGGACGGACAATAAAATTCGTGTTATCAATACCAAGACACAAACATTTGCTGCGGTAGACCCCATTGTTATTGAAGGTGTTACAGATAATAGCCACGGGGTATTTTTCAATAAATCAGGGACTTTAGGGATTTCTACCGGTTACTATTATGATAATAATGATATTGATTTATTTAAAGTTAATAAGAAAACCGGTGCATTGAAACTTAAAAAGAAGATACGTTTAGGCGATGAAGAAACTTATGCTGCTTTCACTCACTTTAATACTTGGCTCGACGAACGTTATGCAGTGACAGCTTCCATGCAATTCGGAGCAACGTCATTAACACCAGAAGGCAGCAACATCATTCCACCGAGTGTGTGGATGATCGATACTTGGAAAGGTGATGCGTGGAAAATTTTAGACAGTGCCTACAATGAGTATGGCTCCGGTGTATTACGCTCAGCGTCTGACCTTACGGTAGCTGCAGGCAAACTATATATCGCAGAAGAAGACTCTATTGACGATATTTATGGTGAGGATGGCTTTATTTCTATTTATGATTTATCAAATAGAAATAAACCGGAATTCATCAAACGCTTAAAACCCGGGGTTGAATTACCTGCTGATTTTACTGTCGCTCATGGGTTAGGCGTTACTGTAGATCAGCGCTTTATCTATATTACTAGTTATGCCTCTCGCTATATTTTAAAACTGGACACAAAAACAGATACCATCGTAAAAGTTTATGGCGCTGAAGATGGTTTAACCATGCCACATGGTGGATTTGTTTCAGGTGCAATACGATAAGCCACCCTCTTATCGATAAAAACAAATCAAATAGCACAAATAGCAGGGACACCCTCCCTATAAGACATATCGAAAACACATATCGAAAACACAAAAACACATAGGACACCCACCGTTTAACAAATCTGAAAAGATTAAGGTGGGTTGTTCAACAGTTTGCGTCATCGCTTATTGGGTCGAATGACGGGTCGTTTGGGGTGGGGGAGTGATTATTTAGGCATGCAACAGCGTTTGCCACTACCGCAGGGGCAGGGTGATTTACCTCTGACCTTGATGTCTTTTTCAATGCCCAGCACATCTTGTTGATAGAAACGGGTTAATGTCTTGAATAATTGAGGCTGCTTTTGTTTTAGCATTTTTGGTCTTTCAAACATCATGGGTGGCTTGCGGTGTATTGCCGATCGCATTTACTTTTGGTCGTTATTAGGTGGTTATTGGGCAGGTGTTTTTTTATAGGTTAGCGCATGAAATCACTATAGACTATTCTGAGTAGAAAAATAAATCTCACTCAGTATCGTTCTTTCACCTTGCCTGCACGAAGCCCAAAGATTTTGTTGGGCTGCCAGAAAACGACTGGTTAAATATAAACTTACGGACTATTCTTATCTTCAGTGAATGGAATTATGTGTGTTGACAACACATCCTTTCCTGCTTTGTCAAGTGATCAGTGTGCCTATCGATCATCGGCATACCCTCTATGTAGAGCTAGAACATAATAGGATTCAGAATTTATCGATAATATTGAGTGTATACGCCAGTATTTTGGCGTTGACCGTTAGCTACCATTGGGTTTTTCTTGGATATTCCTTGGGTGTTTCGATGCGCGCTATAGGTTTTTTTCATTACCACTACGATATTTTTACCGAGCAACAACGTAACCTGGTTGCCTTGTATAGAAACGGAGTGAAAGGTCATTAGCGAAACGGCACATGCTTTTTGTGCTTGTGGTTAGTAGGTAGGCTGGTGATGATTGAATGGCTTTAGAGTAGGGTATGAGGTTAGTTTATTACTATGAAATTAACAGACGATAATTCCAACATGCTCAAACTGCCAGTGTCTAGTCTAGCAATTGGTATGTACGTGTCGAGACTGGATAAAGAATGGCTAGACTCTTCATTCCTGTATCAAGGTTTTATGATTGAAAGTTACGCTGATATTTGTCTGTTAGAAGAGGAATGCACGTATGTGTGGGTAGACCCTGTCGTTGAAAACGAGCGGGGTAACAAATTTGAGCCCCATCATGCGTCAGGAAAAACAGCGCCAAGTAAAACACGCTATATTAATAAACTGAGTATGGCGCATGAATATGACAAGTCGCACAAAGCATTTAGTACCTCGCGTCAGAAAACAAAAACAATTTTTGATGATATCGTTTTAGGTGGCGTTATCAACACCCAAGAGATAAAGAAAACGGTCGAGAGTTGTGTCGACAGCATATTGCGAAACCCCAATGCAATGTTGTGGATGAGTAAAGTGAGAGATTCAAATAGTTATACCGCCGATCATTCTCTTAATGTTTGTATCTTATGTATCGCCTTTGGCAGACAATTAGGTTATGAAAAAGACGAGCTTTTTTCTTTGGGAATGTGTGGTTTGTTGCATGATGTGGGGAAAATACGCGTTCCTAATGCCATTCTTGATAAGCCAGACAAGCTCACGCCAAAAGAATGGAAGCAGATGCAAGCACATGTCATTTTAGGCCGTAACTTACTGATGGCATCTCCAGATATAGGCTATAGCGTTGATGTTGCCTATAACCACCACGAACGTATTGATGGGAAAGGTTATCCCCGTGGATTAAATGGAAGCAAACTTTCCCAACACACTAAAATCGTATCACTCGCAGACAGTTATGATGCAATGACAGCAGACCGTCATTACTCAAAGGCGATAACACCCTCTGCCGCTATTAAAGAGATTTATAAACATCGTGGTACACAATTTGATGAAAAGTTAGCGCTGCAATTTATTGAAGCCATTAGTTTGTATCCACCTGGTACCATCGTGGAGTTAGTGAATGGCTATTTAGCTATTGTATTGGAGCGCAACCAAAAATATCGGCATCTACCAAAAATATTATTGTTAAAAGATGCTTCGGGTAAGCAGGTCAGAAAAAAATTAATTGATTTAACATTAACCGCGCAGGGAAAACTAGAACAATCATTCTTAATTGAAAGTGATCATCCTGATGGCTATGCGGGTTTAAAAGTAGCGGACTACCACAATTTTGTTATGTCTTTATAAGAGGTGAAGTCAAGTTTCAGGTTCACTAACCGTTCGTTTCAACAATGCTTCATTGGGAGTCCGATAATTGAGGGGTTTTCGAGGCCGAGTATTCAATTTTTCGATAGCAGTAGCAAGCACTCTTAGTTCAACTGTTACCACCCCCTTAGATAATATTATATGAACAAACCGTGGCATTTTTATTTATGCCACCTAAAATAGCAGAATAGCAGGGACACCCGCCCTATAAGACATATCGAAAACACATAGGACACCCACCGGTAAAAAACCTGAAAAGATTAAGGTGGGTTGTTCAACAGTTTGCGTCATCGCTTATTGGGTCGAATGACGGGTCGTTTGGGGTGGGGGAGTGATTATTTAGGCATACAACAGCGTTTGCCACTACCGCAAGGGCAGGGTGCTTTACCTCTGATCTTGATATCTTTTTCAATGCCCAGCACATCTTGTTGATAGAAACGGGTTAATGTCTTGAATAATTGAGGGTGCTTTTGTTTTAGCATTTTTGGTCTTTCAAACATCATGGGTGGCTTGCGGTGTATTGCCGATCGCATTTACTTTTGGTCGTTATTAGGTGGTTATTGGGCAGGTATTTTTTATAGGTTAGCGCATGAAATCACTATAAACTATTCTGAGTAGAAAAATAAATCTCACTCAGTATCGTTCTTTTACCTTGCCTGCACGAAGCCCAAAGACTTTTTTAAATGCATTGGAAAACGCCGATTCTGATAAATAGCCGACCTTATCTGCGACCAAGGCAATGCTCTTTCCTTCGGCCAATAAGCTCCACGCTATTTGCATGCGCCACCAAGTGAGGTATTGCATGGGTGTCCAGCCACTGCATTGTTTAAAGCGCGTAGAGAAACGAGTGCGTGACATAAAACAGTGTTCGGCTAATGTCGCTACCGTCCAATGTTGTGAAGGTGAGCGATGAATAGCGGTCAGCGCATGGCTTAATGAGGCATTACTATATAACGCTAGCATACCGACTTTTTCTGAGTTTTGTTCTGCAGAGCCTTGTTCTGAATAGTCCTGTTCTACATGGTGGCGTAAAGCGAATAAAAAAATCAGCTCAGACAGCCGATCTAAGACTAATGACTGTGTGCCATCATCACGATAACTTTCGCTAATAATTAAGCGCAGCATGGGCGCTAACCATGGGTTCGATTCATCGTATCGAATAATCATTACGCTAGGTAAGGCCGCTAAAACGTGCTTGAAACCATCGTGGCTAAATAGCATGCGACCACAAATCATACCTGTGCCGGTTTCATTCGCCGTATAAGGCAAGTGCTGTTGGGGCCCTTCGCATGGCTGGCTAGGGCACATACTATGAGGAATTTCCTGCGGAAAAATCACCAAATCCCCAGTGTTGAGTCTCTGCTCGTCCTGACCTGGAATACGTAATAAACAACTTCCCTGTGTCGGCATATGAAAGCAGGTCTGTCCCAGATGGCTTTCTTGTATCAGCCAATCACCACAGACCTTTGCATTGTGATACACCTCCGCCTTAATCCGGAACAAGCGCATGACATCATTCAGCATAGCAATTTCCTATACCAAACAGCCAGGCAGCCGCGCTATTAAGAAAGCCGTTTAGAGGGTCGCCAATAGAGTCGCTAAGAGAGTCGTTCGTAATGTTCAATTCTGTACGATAGAGCATGATTTTAGTGTTTTACCCTGTTATTCGTACGGATAGTCTACCCTATAATGCCCTGAGTTAATTATATCAATGACATATACCCCTCACTAATATAGGCATAGAACCATGAGTCACTTCCCTTACCACACCACCGAAACCGCCACTGGCGAAGCCAAAGAACTATTAGACACCATCAACACCGGTTATGGCTTTGTGCCCAACCTGTTTGGCTATATGGCCGAAGCTCCGGCTACCTTAAAAGCCTATCTACAACTCAACACCCTATTGGCGGAAACGTCGTTCACGGGCGCACAGTTGCAAGTCGCTTTATTAAAAGTCAGCTTGTTAAATCAATGTGATTTTTGTGCCGTGGCTCATCAAGCTATGGCGAAAAAGTTCTCTTCTAATGCGCAGTCGGTACAGGCAGTACTGGATGATAGCGTGATTGAAGACGCGCAAGATAAGGCGATTGTTACTGTTATCACCTCTATCGTGAATAACAAAGGCTGGACGCCCGCAGAAGATCTACAGGCATTTTGGGACGCGGGCTTTACCCAGAAACATTATTTAGAACTGATATTGGTTGTCACCATAAAAACCTTATCTAATTATATTAATCACCAAACCATCCCTGAAGCGAATCCGGAATTACTGAGTATGATTACGTAAGCTTGTGATGACATAGGAGGTAGCCGATGCAGACTGTCGCCCTACCTGCTTAATTTTGTGCTTAGATTAAGCGCGGCTAGTAAATTTGCGCTCTTCCACGTTGATTTTGATTCTCTCACCGTTTGAAATGTGTTCAGGCACTTGTACGGTTAAGCCCGTTGATAATATGGCGGGTTTAGTTCTAGCGGTAGCAGAACCGCCTTTAAGCGAGGGATCGGTCTCGACGATGAGCAGTTCAACACTCGATGGAAGATCAAGCGCCACAGGGGCATCATTGACAATAATCACTTGTAGCCCTTGAGTCTCTTCAGTGATGAATAACAATTCATCCGCAATCGCGTCTTTGTTAAAACTGTAGGGCGTGTAATCTTCGCTGTCCATAAAAACGTATTCATCACCGTCGACATAAGAAAAGGTCACCGCGCGTCGAGTGAGATCCGCAAGGCTTAGCATATCGGAATCTTTATAAGATTCATCTACCTTAGCGTTAGTCGACACGTTATACATACGCATACGATAGATGCTACCACCCGCACGCCCCTGTGGAACCGAACGCTCAATATCGCGAACCATATAGGCTTCACCGTTAATCTCGATGGCGGTATTCTTTTTAATGTCGCTAGCTTTTGGCATGTTATGGGATTCTCTATTCGCTTTTTGGGAAATACTTGATGGGTATTATAAGCGGATATAGGTTTATTGATATGGCTAAGTGGGGGAGTGCCTTATTGAACGCCTAGCAGGAGATTCATCCAGTGTGGTTTTGACCTACGTTCATTAACAAATACAAAACTGCCCTAGCCTAAAACAAGTCACACCCACAGTGCTAGCACCCAGGGAATTATTGCGTGAAAACTGGCTTGTAAAAGAAATACTACAGGGGGGGGAGGGAAGTTTGAAAAACCATCAGAATGAGTACGGATGGGACGGGGACGGAGTAAAATATATCTCTGCCGTCCACGTAGTGAGTTCTAAACGACTATGGATTAATCGGGAATGCGCACTTGATTATGGGCAAACTCAATTTTGTTGGAAGCATTAGGCATCGCGGCAATAGCAGGTAAATGTATAGCCTTATCTAAATCAGGGACCGAAGTGTCAGCATTAAGACCACGAGAAATGGGGCGTACGACCTGACTGCTCGGTAAAGCGGTGCCATTTTTTAAGTGGTCATACATTAAATCTAAACTTTCTAAATAATAGTGATGTAGAGGAATGTAGCGATGATTAAAACCGGGAAAAGCGTTAAATGCATCTAAATGATGAGCGTTAACTACTTCGTAATAATGTAAATCACTTCGACGGTCAGTTAATTTGTTTAAACCAAAATAAGCCCGTGAGCTATGATTGGGTGCCAAAATGCCATCAGCACGACCGGTGACAAAAATAGTAGGTATGCCACGCAATTTACCCGTTGCTCTAATTTTTTTGATGCCTTTCTGTATACGCAGATAATCCTTTAATGCCCGTTTACTTGCGTTAGCATTAGAGTCAGTGACCAAAGCACGTAAACAAAGTGCACCATCTAAGTTTTGATCAAACTGGCCTGAGCTAGGAGAAATAGACCTAGAGTTTTCTGCAGCTCCTCCTACGGAGGCATTGTTAATCAATGCTATTCCTGCTGAAGGTGGGATACCAGTACTCCGTGAAAAGTATTCATTGTGAACAATAGAAGGAAGCTCAGTAGGGCTATAGTAGGCGTTCGGGTCAACAGCGGCAAAACTATAATCACACAAATTACGAGCAACGCTAAAACGCCCGTGACTATTAGGATAGTTCACCGAGATGGCTTGAGGAATGCCAATATTCCAGTGTGATGGTTGCACAGTGTTTTGTTCAGGCAAGATACCGTAACTATTAATAATGTGCTGTGCCTCTGTCGCTTGTTCAGCCAGCGTAGTGGAGACTAATAAATTTTTTGCATGTAATACTGCGCAAGGTATCGCTCCAAACTGAGGAAGAACAAAGGGGGCCTCTGCATTACCTGGTGCTGCATTAGCACAAGATTGGTAGATATTAATTAATGTTCCATAATCCGCCAGAGGTAAACTGTGATTAAATAATGGCATACCGTTGCCCTGCACAATACTAAAATTCGGATTATATTGTGGGGTAACATTGGGCTCGGAAACTGCCACGCCATCAATCAGCCCTTTTTTATCTTGCTCTGCGGCAAGTACGGAAGCGCCAGCACCATTCGATACGCTCGATGCGATGACAATAGTATTGCTAGGTTTTAGTGTTTTTTTATGACGACCCTTATGATCAATCTCTCCATATTTTTCATTCAAAACATAGAAGGCAAATTCAATTGACCTCAATACACTTTGCCCCCATATTCTTTGCGTATTTTTTTTTGAGTGAGCATGTTTAAAGGCAACACGATAAGGAAAGTTTGAATTATATTCTTCCCGCTTTTGAACAGATAGTTTCGCGACAAAGTGAGCGCGGTCACCTGCACTGTCTGCATCTTCTAAGGTGCCATCTATTAATGTTGCTTTGTGATTTTGTAAACTATAGGCACCACTTCCCTTGCCTGCATCGGTATAGGCGACTGCGCAATTGTTTTTCAAACCCCATTCACCTGCGGTACCAATAGCACCATACACACCACGGGAATTAGATGAAGGTGCGGTGACAATACAGGGGTCTTCAGGGGTAAAGTTATCGGGGATTTGTACCATCATGGTGACATTCAACTTTCCTGCATAGGCCAATACCTCATAGCCTGATATGGGTGCTTGGCCTAATGATCCGTCGGCTTTAACATTGGGACCATAGATACGTCCAAAACCACCTGCAGTAGAAACATCCGTTAAAGCACGGTAATTGGTATGAATAGCTAAGCGGCGCAACTCTAGTGCAGTTGGATTAAAAGTAAGCGCCGAACCAACTACACTCTACACAAAGCCTATAATGTCAGTTAATCTTTCCGCTCCTACTATTATCGGAGCGCCACATGAAAGCGACTATCAGTAAACAGCAATGGCTAGAATGGATTGACGAGCAAAATAAAAGTGATTTATCTATAGCGGCTTTTTGTCGCCATAAGAAAATCAATGCGGATAACTTTTACTATCATCGCGCTCAACAGCGTAATAAATCCCTCCCTGCAACCTCAGCGTTTTCTCGTGCTCAATTAGTCGACGATTCTGCTCTAATAAAAATCCCGCCGGATATGACACTCTGCGTTGGGCGAAGTCGCTTACAGTTTTCAGCTGGCGTGTCTCCAGAATGGCTGTCGTCATTGATGAGTTCACTAGCATGAAGATGTTTGTCGATGTCGACGCTGTTTATTGTCACCGTGATCCTGTTGATTTTAGAAAATCAATCAACGGCTTAAGTGTTATCGTTGAGCAAAGCATGGAGTTGCCCCTGTTCGACTCTTCATTATTTCTATTTTGTAATAAGCAACGTGATAAATTAAAAATACTCTACTGGGATAGCAGCGGATTTTGCTTATGGTATAAACGCCTCGAAAAAGAACGATTCAAATGGCCACGCAACGACAGTCGTGACGTGGTTAATCTTAGCGAAGAACAATTACACTGGCTGTTGCGTGGCTTCGATATTAATCAGCTTAAATCACACAAAAAGTTAAATTATTGCTCGGGATTTTGATGGTAATCGAGTAAAATAGAGACATGTTATCGACCACTGAACTTATTAAAGAAAACACGCAATTAAAACAACGTATTACATTGCTTGAAGAAATGTTGCGTGTGCAACGCCATAAAGATTACGGTGCATCTAGCGAAAAAGCCAGTGAACAATGCCAGCTATTTAATGAAGCGGAAGACGATGTTCTCGTTGCTGAAAGTGACGTCGCTGACATTGTCGTCCCCGCGCATACGCGTAAAAAGAAAAAGCGCGCTTCCATCCCTGACGATTTACCCCGTGAAGATGTTATTCATGATTTGTCAGACGCTGAAAAAATCTGCCCGCATGATGGGTCAGCACTTAAGCTTATCGGTGAAGACACCAGCGAGCAATTGGACATTGAGCCAGCGAAGATAAAAGTACTGCGTCATCGTCGAAAAAAATATGCTTGTCCCTGCTGTGAAAAACACATGGTTACCGCGGCTAAGCCGGCGCAACCGATAGAAAAGTCACTAGCAGCGCCAGGTTTGTTAGCTTACGTTGCGGTGAGTAAATATTGTGATGCATTACCGCTTTATCGTCAGATAGCTATATTTAAGCGGATAGGGATTGAATTAGATCGCACCACATTAGCCAACTGGATGATGAAGATGGGCGCGTTAGTGCAGCCATTAATTAATCGTTTATCTGAGCTTATTAATGAACAAACAGTCTTGCATATGGACGAAACACCGCTTCAAGTGTTAAACGAACCCGATAAAACGGCGCAAAGTAAAAGTTATATGTGGGTGATGGCGACGACACAGGCGAGTATACCGATGGTGTTATATCACTACAGCGCCAGTCGCAGTGGTGATACGCCCAAAACACTACTGCCTGATTTTAGTGGTGCATTAATGGTTGATGGCTATGAAGGCTACGCAGCCGTGTGCAATAGTAATCAGCTCATACGCCTTGGATGCTGGGCGCACGCACGCCGAAAATTTATAGATGCACAACGGCAACAACCGAAAGGGAAAGCCGGGAAAGCGGATGTCGCCCTAGGTTTTATCCAAAAATTATATCGCATTGAGAAATTGAGTAAAGATAGCTCTGTTGATGATCGGCTTGCTGCAAGGCAAGCACAATCCAAACCGATCATCGACAAATTAAAACAATGGCTAGATAAGGCTCTCGCCAATAGTCCGCCGAAAACGACTCTCGGAAAAGCCATGCAGTATCTGTGTAACCAATGGCCACGACTCATCGCTTACTTGGATGACGGCAGAAGACCGATTGATAATAATCGCGCGGAAAACTCAATTCGTCCGTTTGTCATAGGAAGAAAAAACTGGTTGTTCTCCAACAGCCAAGCGGGAGCTCATACGAGCGCGAATCTCTATAGCTTGATTGAAACCGCCAAGGCCAACAGCCTGAACCCTTACGAGTACCTTAAACGTATCTTTACAGAGCTGCCTAGCGCACAAAGCGTTGACGATATAGATGCCTTATTGCCGTGGGTCATCGCTAATGAGTTAACGCGGTAGTGATAACGTAGGTGATGTCTTACGCGTTAATGTGCCATCGCCCTACAGACGACGGCAATTGATTGATGTAATGTTTGATCGTACAAGGATGTTGACACAGGATGTGTGCGGTGGGTCATGAAGACCAAAGGGATAGCAATGTTCCAGTATCACAGGGAAGGTGATACACCAAGCCCAGCTTATGAAAATACGCTGGGCTTTTTTAATGGCGCAAGGGTGTGGTTGGTTAGGCGCTTACGATTAAAACGATCATCTGGCACGGGCCCTGCTGACGCTTGTAAACCGGCCAAACCCATACCTGCCGTTGCTAAATCATCTGTGATGCCATCGAAATAAGTTTCAATGATCTGCCCACGAATAAAATTGGGTTTCTTATTAATCTTATTCGCCATTGTTAGTTGAGAGGACATAACTAAAGTACTCGCAAGTAGTATTTTAATTAATGTGGGATTAATTTTTTTACGTTCTTCAAACATTACATTTTCCTTATTATTAATAATGAACGCTATCTAATGGCTCTAAATAACATCAGTAGACAAAGGCAATATATGAGCCAAAGTTATATGGATGATAAGTGTTTGATTTTTCAATGGTTATTTCTTTAGGCATGTTAACTAAGGAGAACTATGAGCGATATACGCTCTAACTATGTAATGAAATGATCACATTCGCTCATTTAGTTTGGGTGGGAGCCCAGTGCTGGAGGCGGAGAATGGCGTTTCAACGCCTTTATTTTTTTGTGTTATCTAGAGGAAATTTCGGTTTCAAGTAAATTGAGATAAAAACCAATGCGGAGAAGGTTGTTGTGCATTTGCTAGGTCATTGCATTGGGTTCTTGTATGTGTTGCTGCATTTTATTCATTGCTTTAAGGTGATCGTTATCATTCTTCTGTAGTATTTCCATACAGTGCTATTTGCTCATTTCTACCATCGCTTGAAATATATTCGCATGAAACACTTGATCGCACGCTCCGCCTAGTTGATTGCAATTCATAGTTTTCATGTTTGTGTCCTGATGGTTTCGCTTTTATTTTTTTAAGCATTGTGATGAACGGGCGTAAGGTAGGATTACCCCAGTTTTTAGTTATTGATTTAAGCGTCGACTGAAATATGTGATATCTCATGTTCTTCGCCACTGATACATTCAGCACTTTACTTTCAGTAAAGTAATATCCGCTGTTCCTGCTTTGGCGGCCTGATCACCGGTGGGTGTCCTATTTGTAAGAGGGGAATAGATAAGCCAATACCGCTAACACACTCAGAGTCCCCAATATAACCGAACAATAACCGCTAATTTTACCTTCGCCAAGGCGAAATTGTTTTTCTGTATTAAGCTCGACTTGACGCTCCTTGTAGTGGTAATGCTTATCCATAATTTATCCGCTTGTAGTGATTTTTTTATTAACTTAAGGGTCAGAGCCCCCAAGATTTTCCTAAAAGTCTTTTGTTCTACAGCATCAATTAGACTGCCCTTTAGATGGTGTGGCCTATGTCTGCTTTCGGCAAAAAGCCGACATTCAAGAGTAGATCAAGGGGCCGGCTCCTTGAGTTCGCCAAATATCTCGAAATCAAATACTCTAACCCTACACTTCCTTGGGTGCGTCTATTCCCACAATTTTCCCCCTGTCTAATTTAGTAACTTTATTCCTCTAGGTGTCAGCGAATATAGATTACCCTTACGCTTAACTAATTT
>JBLHJR010000050.1:0-23013 GCA_047619205.1 Candidatus Endobugula sp.
AGCATCAAGCAGGCAACACACCAACAAATTCACTGACTGAATGACTTTGTTCAGATAGAGGAATTTTGGGTGGGCAACTGCTTGGAAAAATGAGATAAATTACTGTTTGATCTTTCTATGACAGGATCATCTACAATCAACCTAAAACGCACCTACCCTAATCAAGGCGAGTTAAACCCAAGCACTTTATAATTTTCATCACGCAAGGTATTAAGTAATAGCTCTCCGTTATTAGCGACTCGGAATTCTCCGTAGCGCGCCAGTTCATACTCTTTAGCGGTCCCCTCCTGAAAGAAAAAAGCATTAGTAGCAAACTGAACCTTGCGATTACGAATACGATATTGCATCTTCACTTGATTTTCTAACAAGGTCTCACCTTGGTAAAAGCCTATAAAGCTCCCCACCTTATGTTCATTCAAGCTCACAATAATATGGCCATCTTGATTGTGCTTTTTAGTTTCTAGATCGAATGCTTTACGTGCGATGGCAAAACGTAATCGCATATAATCTCCTTGCATTAATGATCGTGGATCAACTGGGGCTAGCTGTAATAGTACTATGCGCCCCGATGCTAATACTTGTTCTTTATTATAAATGGTCAGGTTAACCGCAATAAGTCCGAGGACCACTGTGCCCACACCAATCCATTTGGCTACGCTCATATCTTTAGGCTGTACATCTTTCAAATGATCTTGATGCGATTCGCCCAGACAGTAACGTGCAATAAATCGACCCACTAATAATGTAATACCAACACTAATTAAAAAATAGGATTTATTTAATAGTGTGGCATCTAGGTTATAGTAATACCAAGAAAGAAAAGACAGTAGTGCCACCACGCCTAAGCCCATTAAGCTACGACGTTGATTCGCAAAACCAATGAGTAAAATTAGCACAGCGCTACTTGCGCCGACAACAGGCAAACCTATTACAATTAGCAATAAGCACCCAGCCGAGGCTAATAGCCCCGCTCGAGACGTAAAGGCAATTTTATTTTTGTTTAATAGCTGAATCAGTAAATATAAAATAGTCATTGCCACTAAGACTGAAGTTATCCATGGTGCCGCCGCATATAGCCACCCAGTCTGATCTTGCTCATACCAGCTCAATATATTGCGACTAAATAAAAGCTGCCCATTAAATTGTACTAACGATAAGGCTATGCCATAGCCTACAGGTTCCCATAACGCGCGGCGTTTCCCCCAGTTGATTTCATTGAGCCAAATCAAGATAAAGCCTGCCGCCGCCGTTACCGAACTGAGCCCGTAAATACCGAGGCGACTTAGCCCCCAAAATAACGCTATCATCGCAAACCAACTGCTTAAGGCTCGATGTAAAAAATTGGACATCATCAACGCTAAACCCGCTTGAAATCCACATAAGACGAAATATACACCTACCTCTTTATGCGAAAACCACTCAAACAAACCCCAAGCGACTATGAGCTGTCCACAAAGGCTGACCACCAAACCTAGCTGATTAAGAAAATCATTTTTTTGCTGAACTTTAAACAGTAAAAAGGCGCTTCCACAGCACGTCAATCCTATCGCTATTAATACCGCTTCATTGCTCCTCAATGATGAGCTTAAAATAGTGGCGAAAAAGCCGAGTAAAAAAAGCGCTGCAATCCAACCCGAAAAACCCTGCATTGCTCGAATATACCAAGGCGGAAGGGCGTGCTGCAGCTCAAGACATTCGCCGTTGACTAATCCCTGTGCTTGCAACTTATCCCATAGTTCACGATGCGTTGTTTTCATATTAGTGCTCTCCCTGATAATCAGCAGAACTGAATATCTGGGCCACTGTTTTTAACCAAATTCCACCAACGGCAGACAGGCCAATTATCGCTAGACTAATCAATAAGAATGCGCCCCCATCGAAGGATGAACCAATGGTGTTAATCAATACACTAATCGTCACAACAATACTGCTGAGCACTGCTCCGGCAAGGACTAACAAATCGTTAATTCGAAAGCGATACATATAATATGTCACGCTTACCCAAAGCAAATACGTTACAAAACCCCATGTGAAAGAATCAAAAATTGACCACATGGCCATCCAAGTAGCCACGATTCCGGTAATCACCATAGCCACTTGTGCGGCTAAGCGACTGGTTAACCATGATGGTTTCATTGAGCCTTGCCCAAGATAAAACATCACTTCAAACGCGACCACGATTAGGGCATTACAAAATAAGAAAATCCACAACCACTCCTCTTCTCGAAATAAAAATGAAAACATTCCTCTAAATGTATGTAGGTATAGATATATAGATAAATTTAATAGACACAGCCACAACAGCCAAAGACTACTGGTACGCCCTATTATCGCCAAAGGGAAAATCAACAGCGCCCAAATGGTAAACAGCTGCCAAGGATCCGCACCAGTTTGATAAGTTTGCCCCGTTAGTGCCAGTAATGCGCCAATTAGCAAGGCCATTCCAGTTAGTACTGCGGTACTGGAGGTTTGCCGATGATCTAATCGAGAGTAAATAACGGCACTAACTACCATGGTTGTTTCTAACAGGCCAAACTTTAGCAAGCGCCCCATTTCAGCCCAATTGTAAGCAAAAAAGAAAATCATAGCCGATGCAATAGAGACTATGCCGCACCACAATAAAAACAGGTTTAAAAACTCAAACCACTGGGAACGGTTTGGGCTGGCTTGGGCAAGATCTATAGCCTTATCAATATCACTATTATTGATATGCCCGTTTTCTAGCCATTGTAGAATTATTTTTCGGCTACTCTCCATGTTCTTTCTCCTTAAGTAAGAATTTAGGGCGAAGGGGAAACCTTATTTAACTTGCCATTGGCTTTATCTCAATAGCAAAAGACAAAACGTAACCTCGTTATTCTTTCGGCAATTAAGCGTAGTTAAACAACCCTAACTTCTGGAATATAAGCCTTTATTTGTGCAGGCAACTGATTAACCAAATTGACTCTAACGCGATGCCAGTATGCCGACAGCAATAGAAGTGCGCCTCCCATAAAAACGCCTGTTAGCGCAAAACTATAACCTACACCGCCGTATGTTTTGATAAGAATTGATAGTGCGTAGAGTACATATGCTAGTGAAGAAACCATAAATGCACGCCGATCAATAACAATCGAAATTGAAGTCATCAACAAGTACAAGGCTACAACAATAATCATATTACTTAAGTTTTCATTCCCCACTAAAACGCCTAAAGCGGAAAAAACAGGGTGAATGATAAGTGGGGCCGAAAGCAGGTGCAACCAAAAAGCCACATCAGATCTATTAGTTGTCCTGCTCGTATCTGAAGCGTCCCAATACATGGCGAAAACAAAGGTCATAGATCCACATAAGAATAATATAGCTTCCCACCAATCCTTAGTATTGGGGAAAATAGTGATAACAATTAAGATTAAAAGACCCACTATTGCGGCAGAGCCTGCTGCAATAGTGATAGGGACTTTAAAACGGAGCCAATGCAAGTATGCGACGATAGCTGATATAGCTGCCGCTAAGATAAACGCTATTTCGGAAGGATGCGTAAAGAATGAGGTCGATAAGGCAAAAACCCCACCTATAAGTGATAACAATAGCCCTATAGCTGGAAGAGCCATTTTTCGTTTCAATACAAAATATTCACTCAGCAGCCATGACAAGGCAGAAAAAACTAGAAGCCCCAAGCTATCGCTATCAGTTATTGAATTTAAAACCCATAAAGAAGAAAAAAGAAGAAGGCAGCAAGCTATTACAATAAAAATATCATTAAAACCACCAATCAATCTGAAGTTTTCTTCATCCACAGAAGGAGATTTTTTTACAAATGACAGTGCTTCACGAAACTCTTCAACGGACTCCGTGGAAAAAATTCCTTTTTCTACCGCAAAATTCAAATCTTCATCAGTGTACATAAGTATCTTAAAACTCGCTTAACATTGTATTAACTACCAAAATAACACATTCAAACCTATCAGCTCAACCTATTAGCCAAGAAGAGCATCTATAGAAACAGATCTTGCTCCACCGCTCCTGTCAATAACAAAGCCGTGTACATTCATGTGGATAAGTAGGGCGCGGAGGGTTCTCTGAGTAAAAAATCGCTATGCGTGCAAAGCACGCATCATATAAACTTAGATACCAAAAAAATCAATTGGTCGCGCAAAAGAAAAATACACCTCAACACTACTCTACTACTGCATTACGCAACCACAACCAAACCACTAACGCAGCAATAAAAACTGCAGCCGCGCTCACCACAAATAATAGTTGTGGGTTAACCCCCCATAACAAACCACTACTAAAAGCACCCATAGCGCCACCTAAACCAAAGGTGATCGAACTGTACAGCGCATTACCTTGGCCTGCATTTTTACCTTTAAAAAATCGCCTAATCAATTCTATGCTGGCGGCATGAGCGCCACCAAAGCTAAGCGCATGTATACATTGAGCAAAAATTATCAAGCTTATGTTATCGGCAAAAAAGGCAATGATTACCCAACGCAGGCTAGTCAGTAATAAACTCCAAAATAATAAATTAACCACCCCCAACTTAGGCATCATCCGATGAATCACTAAGAACACGATCACCTCAGCTAACACGCCTAAAGCCCATAACAAACCAATCGCCGTCCGGCTATAGTCGTAGCTTTCTAGATAAAGGCTAAAGAAGGTGTAATAAGCACCAAAGCTAAACTGTAAAAAAAATACCGCAACAAAAAAAGCAATGACAGCAGGACGTTTGAATAGTGATAACCAATGCACATGATTATCTTCAACACTACAGGCTGGAGGTTCTTTCACGCTGACGCAGCTCAGCCAGATTAATAATAATAATATCCAAGCAATAGGAATTAAATAGGCAATAGTATAATAATCGAAAGCCACGCCAAGCAAAGCGACTGAAAAAATAAAGCCGATAGAACCCCATACGCGCACATGACTATAGCGATGGCTATTATTTTTTAAATATTGAATGGTGACGGTATCGAATTGCGACAATATCGCATTCCAAAAAAAACTATACACAAAGGTAATCAGTAATATGGGCAGTAGACTGTGATAAAAGAACAGTCCAGAAAAAGCGATAAACGCAAAGAAGCTACCGAGCGTAATAATACCTAAACGTTTGCCGGTATGATCACACAGCCAGCCCCACAAATTAGGCGCGAGAATTTTTGTGCCCATTAATACGGCGTTAACGAGACCAATGGCATAGGCGGTTAGACCGATATCCGCAAGATATAAACCAAGAAAGGGACTTAGAGCGCCGACTAAGGCAAAGTAAAAAAAGTAAAATGCCGACAGCCGCCAATAAGGAACGCCCGCAATGCCTATAGAGGGGAGCATAGGACTAAAGCCATTCTAGCTGCATTTATTCTGCACTAGCAGGAATAACGGGTACCGTATGCTGAACATCACCGTTTTGCCCACGATGACGTAACACATGATCTACCAATACCAAGGCAACCATGGCCTCCGCAATAGGGGTTGCACGAATGCCCACGCAAGGGTCATGGCGACCTTTGGTGATAATCTCTACCGGCTCACCATGAATATCGATACTGCGACCAGGAATGTGTAAGCTGGATGTCGGTTTTAACGCAATATGCGCAATCAAATCTTGTCCTGTTGAGATTCCACCTAAGACACCACCCGCATTATTTGAGAGGAAGCCTTCAGGCACAATTTCATCACGATGCTCTGTGCCCAATTGGGTAACCACATCAAAGCCAGAACCAATTTCTACGCCTTTAACCGCATTAATACTCATTAAGCCATGCGCAAGATCTGCATCTAAGCGATCAAAAATAGGCTCGCCTAAACCGGGGATCATGCCGCTGGCGACCACAGAAATTTTAGCACCGATAGAATTACCCGATTTACGCAATGCTTGCATATAGGTTTCCAGCTCTGGCACTTTATCGCTATCCGGACAGAAAAAGGGATTATTGTGCACTTCAGCCCAATCGACTTTTTCTGCCTTAATCGGCCCAAGCTGGGAAAGATATCCACGCACTTGAATACCATAGGTGACTTGTAAATATTTTTTTGCTATTGCTCCTGCAGCCACTCGCATCGCCGTTTCACGAGCAGAAGAGCGACCGCCACCGCGATAATCGCGAAAGCCATACTTTTGCATATAAGGGTAATCGGCATGTGCTGGTCGGAACTGATCTTTAATATTGCCATAATCTTTAGAGCGTTGATCCGTGTTTTCGATCAACAAACCAATAGGCGTACCGGTGGTTTTTCCTTCAAACACGCCAGATAAAATTTTGACCTGATCTGGCTCTTTACGCTGAGTTTCATATCGATTTTTACCGGGACGACGACGATCAAGATCATCCTGCAAGTCCGCTTCCGTCAGTGGTAATCCTGGGGGGCAGCCATCAACAATACAGCCTAGAGCCAAGCCGTGGCTTTCTCCAAACGTGGTGGTGGTAAATAATTTTCCGAAACTGTTACCTGACATAGTCTCTCTGGCACCTTAAAATTGATGATTGATTGGCATCCTAGCGATAGCAAAAAAGCTGGAGGCGGGATCAGCTTCAAGCCCCAAGCTTCAAGCAACAAGAAAAAAAGAATTATACGGGATTTATAGGGACTCGGATATAAAATCTGCTTGATACTCAAGCAACTCATCACGCCGGATTAAAAATACCCCGTGACCACCTGATTCAAACTCCAGCCACAAAAACGGTACGTTTGGAAAAGCCGCCTCTAGGTTTTCTCCACTATTGCCTACCTCAACAATCATTATCCCTTGAGGTGTAAGGTAATCCGCCGCTTCTCGGAGTAATCGACGCGTAATATCTAGGCCATCATCACCTGAGCCTAGCGCTATTTCAGGCTCAGCCTGATACTCAGCGGGCATAGTTGCCAGATCACTAGCATCGACATAAGGCGGGTTACTCACAATCAAATCATACTGCCGACCCGCTAAAGCAGAAAACACATCTGAGTGAATGGCCGTCACTCGACTCGCGAGGTCATAACGCTGAATATTTTGTTCGGCTACCGCTAAGGCTTGGGTAGAAATATCGCTCAAATCTAGCTGCGCATTAGGCAGTGATAATGCCGTCGCTATACCGATACAACCGCAACCCGTACACATATCTAACACCCTTGAAGGCGCTTGATTTAGCCAAGGCTGAAACTGCTGCTGAATTAATTCCGCTATCGGTGAGCGCGGCACTAAAACATGCTCGTTCACCGTAAAAGCATAACCACAAAACCAGCCTTCACCGGTTAAGTATGCGGCGGGAACACGCTCTGTGACTCGTCGAAAAAACAAAACTTCAATTTCAGCCCACTGAGATGGCGTGACTTTCTGCTCAAATAGCTGCTCAAATACCGATTCATCAGCATCAAAAGGTAGTGATAAAACATAAAACACCAACCAAAAGGCTTCGTCTTCTGCATTGTCAGTGCCATGACCAAAGTAGAGCTTTGCCTGATGAAATTGTGCTGCTCCACGCTCAATACAGGCACGCACAGTAAGGGGATGTATTTTAGCGAATAACGTCATTGGTTTTTTACTAAGTATTGGTAATGAAGGCGGCTTTTGTTAAGGCAGGTTAAAAAATTGGCTTACCAATGGGGGCCTAGCCATCATCGGCGCTCAAGAAACACTTCTAATTGCGCATATAGACGACGATTACCACGACGCACCGTGTAAATCGTCATATAGTTTACCGATTGACCTAACTGTTGACTACCCGCTAAGCGAAACACCGCGTAGTGCTGAGAGGTATTCTCGCCATACAAAAACTTTATGCCAAAATGGTCGTTTGCCCAATTATTACTCTCGCCACAAGCTCGGCTGTTACAAGAAAATAGCAGTTCAGCTTGCTTGGGTATTTGATCTCGATAAAAATCAAATATTTCTTCCGCGATATAATCTCTAGGCATTTCCAGCGTATAGCGCATGACCTGCCCCTGCTTACGCAAAAATTTTTCTGGAGTCCAACGGTTGCCGGCTTTTTTATATTTATCCAAGGCAATAATATAATCGCTGACATCCTCATTCGATTGATACAGTACTTTGGCTTGCGTATTCAGCGTAAACTTAAAAGTGGGAGTATTAAGCTCCTGTGGAATTTCGGCAACAGTGTTGCCCACTACACCACCGATAACCAGCGCTGATAACCAGTAAAAAACCGATAAACGTCTGCGTTTATTCATTACTTTATACTCTGCCTATGTCGCGTTTATTGCGGATGAATATTAATGAGCATCAGATCAAGTCTCGATCAAAGGCGCCTTAACAGATAAAAATGCATTAATAATATTAGCCACTTCACTAGCGGCTTTTTCCATATGTAAAAAATGCCCGTCATCAAAATTATGCACTTGCGTAGACAACAACTCAATTAATTGGTCGCACTGACGGCGCATAACATTGTTTGATTCGGCCATCTTGACTAAGCCATGGTCGCCCATTAGTAGCAAAGAAGCTAAGGGTGTCTTGGCAATTTTTTGCGCGAAAGCCATTACCATATCATAAGACAATGCCACATTAGAAGGTGCCCACAATTTGCCATCTGCATGCCAGTGAAATTGGCCTTCAACTTCACGTAAACCCCTATCCGCCAAACGCCTTGCTGTAGCGGAGGTAACCGGAGCATAACGACTGTCACAGCGTGCCTTGATCGCTTCATCATAGCTTGAATACAATGACAACGGTCTTTTTACTCTACGCTGTATTTCCTCAATGCTATGACAGAAACGCTCAACGGCTTGATGGCTTTCTACTACGGGAGGCATCATCGAATCAATCATAATGAGATGCGAAATACGCTCAGGAAAAACACCGGCAGCCAATAAGGCCATCATCGCGCCGCGTGAATGACCGATCAGTGTAAAACGCTGCCAGCCCATTTGATCTGCGATCGCATAAATAGCAGAAATGTCCGACCATAAGGGGTAGTCCGCTAAGCCCGTTTTATGCTCCGAGCAACCGTGCCCTGCAAGGTCGATCGCCAAGCATTGAATGTTTTTTAATTGTGGCGCTAGCACAGAAAAGCTAGCGCTATTATCTAACCAGCCATGTAAAGCAATCGCTGGTAGCTGATCGCTTCCATCCCCAGACTCTTGCGACCAAAGTTGAGCCGCATAATCAAAACCATTAACGGTAAAGTGTTTTTGCTCGGCAGGGCTATTTTTCTCTGAAGAAGGAATAGACACGCGTTCAGGAGATAGGTGCATACTATAATGCGCTACAGACAGGCTGGCTGCGTACTGGCTGGCTGATGCAACCAACGCAATTCACAACAACCATTCGCGTAAATCTCAGTGTTTAAACAAGCCAGAGATCCCGTACCCATACGATAACGCCCCGGTTCCAGACAAGCCAAACCATCAACCAATACACCCACTAGCGGCTGGTGACTAATAATTAATACGGTTTGATTACGATGAGACTCTAACTCGGTCAATACATCTAATGGATTACCATTCGGCGGCAAAAAAGATTGTGTGATCACTGGCGTAGATGGGCGCGCCAATAGCTGCCTAGACATTAGCTCGGCAGTTTGCTGTGCACGTAGGTAAGGGCTAGCCCAAATAATATCGACTTGGCTAAGTTCATCTCGATAGGACGCCGACATTTGTGCAATATCCTCTCGGCCTTCCTGCGTGAGCGCGCGCTGCATATCCGTTTTTGCAACGGACTCAGCTTCCCCGTGGCGCATGATAAAGACGTTCACAATACTACTCGCTTTAACATCATTGCTAAGGGTTATTCGTCAACTGACGGCCAATCGCTAAAGGGAAATGGTTTTTCTTCCGTGTTATAGGTCAAGAAATTCAGTATTTGGAAAATATATTGGGACAGTTTACGTCCGAATTTTTGTAGTTTGACTTCGCTATTGCCCGTCACCAAAGCAAATATAAATTGGATGAAAATTAGCACCGTCACTACATAACTGGCGACGCCAGCAATCACCATGAACAAGATCATAAAAACAAAGCGTAGCCAATGATCCGCCGATAACAATTTGGCTTGCCAATCACTTTGTTGTGCAGCTTCTTCTTGATCAACGCTTTCTTTAGCGGCATCAGTATGAGTAGACTCAGCTACAATTTCTGCATCAACGATATTTGGCTCTTTTTTCATGTTAGCACCTATATTTCACTTTATTAATATTGCACTCGGTTAATGATGATGTTGTGACCGCTTTATGCTCTATCTACAGGCCACCCTATAGAAGAGTGGAGCCAGCAAAGTCCACATCATCACTATGATCACTAGACATCAACTGCTTTATAATACTATCAACGGGCTGTTGCTCAAACATCAAAGCATATAGAGCAGACACCAATGGCATGTATATTTGCATTTCGTCGGCTTTTTGCTTGACTAGGCGCAAGGTATTCACACCCTCGACTACCTGACCAATATCTTCCACCGCCTGCTCATAACTTTTACCACAACCCAAGGCATAGCCTAAACGATAATTGCGACTGAGATTAGAGCCACAAGTCAGAATCAAATCTCCTACGCCGGCCAAACCTAAAAAGGTCATTGGGTTTGCACCGAGCTTATGGGAGAAACGCCCCATTTCTGCTAATGAACGCGTCATTATCATCGCTAAGGTATTATGCCCACAACTTCTCGCTTCTGCCATACCCACGATAATGGCGTAAATATTTTTTAACGCGCCCGCCAACTCAACACCGTAGCGATCATCATTGCTATAGACTCGAAATGTCGGTGAACATAAGGCTTGCTGAACACGCTTAATTAAGTCTGCATCTTCACTTGCAATCACTGATCCTGTGAGCTGGTTTTCAATCATTTCTTTGGCGAAGTTGGGGCCACTCAACACGCCAATTTTATGTAACGATAACTCTTGCTCTAAAATTTGGCTCATCAAGGTAAAACCTGACTTATCAATGCCTTTTGTCGTGCTAACTACTTGAGCCGAGGTCTTTAAATACGGTGTAAACTGCTCAACCACTTGACGAAAAGCAGCGCTAGGCACAGAAACAAACACCAACTCACTCTGCGCGAGGGCTAGGGGTAAATCTGCCGTTAACTGCACCTCGTCGCACAAGCTAAAGCCAGGTAAATAACGCGTATTTTCGCGTGACTGCTGAATCTCGGTGGCGCGTTTTTCATCGCGCATCCAAAGGTAAACGGGGTATCCGTTGAGGCCAATGGTATTCGCCAAAGCGGTGCCAAAACTACCACCACCTAACACGGTTATTGTCGGGGTATCACTCATAGGTTTATTATCATTATTACTTTGCTTGTTATTATAAGGTTACAGCCTCAAGCCGCAAGCGACAAGTGAGGAAGAAAAAAAGAAAGTCTTTAGCTTGTAGCTAACATATAGACATTCAACGATATAAATGAACACAAAAAGCGGCTATTTTTCTGTCTGACGTCGTTGCCTACAGGGATGAAGGTAAGGGGCGTGAGCAGGACGCGGAAGCTTTCCTCAATTGGCCAATAGAGTGGCTATTACCTGTATTGAGCGCCTAGTCAGACAAAAAAATATCTCATTTTATTGTTGTTCCTTTATATCGTTGAATGTCTATATTAACGTAAAAAGGCAAACAAACACCAATTGAGCTATCACAGTAGATAACTTAATTGACGTTTGCCTGCCTTTATAAAAAGCTACGATAATTAACTATTTAGTGGCTTAACTCTAACAGTAGACCATTCAAGCGCTGAACATAGGCGGCAGGATCATCTAAATGACCACCTTCTGCTAATGTCGCCTGGTCGAATAAAATTTTCACTAAATCAGCAAAACGGTCTTCATCTGACTCTTGATCCAACTTTTTCACTAAAGGATGTTCTGGGTTAAGCTCAAAAGTCGGCTTAGTTTCAGGCATAGCCTGTCCCGCTTGCTCCATTAAGCGACGCATTTGCGCGCCCATGTCATCTTCGCCAACGACCACACATGCAGGAGAGTCCGTTAAACGATGGGTTAAACGGACCTCGGCTACTTGATCGTTTAGCGCGGTTTTACTGCGCTCAACCAAGCCTTTTAACTCTGCATTGATTTTTTCTTGCGCCTGCTTTTCTTCTTCTGTATCTAAGTCGCCTAGATCAAGAGAACCGCGCGCAACGTCTTGTAATGACTTGCCGTCAAATTCACGTAAATGGCTCATCATCCAATCATCTACACGGTCTGACAACAACAACACTTCGATACCTTTCTTACGAAAAACTTCTAAGTGCGGGCTGTTTTTTGCGGTATTAAAGTTCTCTGCAGCCACATAGTAAATTTTGTCTTGCCCTTCTTGCATACGTGCCACATAGCCCTCTAAGGTTTGATCAGGACTAGCAGTATCGGTATAAGTGCTAGCAAAACGTAATAGCTTAGCAATTTTTTCTTTATTGGCAAAATCTTCGCCGGGGCCTTCTTTGATTACTTCGCCAAACTGCTTCCAAAACTCTGCATACTCTTCTGGCTTTTTCTTCGCCATTTTATCTAACATGTCTAATACACGTTTAGTTAAGGCCGTGCGCATTGCATCAATATTTGGATCTTTTTGTAAAATCTCACGAGAAACATTCAACGACAAATCATTAGAGTCGACGATACCTTTCACAAAACGCAAGTACATGGGTAGAAACTGTTCGGCCTCATCCATAATAAACGTACGCTGTACATACAGCTTTAAGCCACGACTACCTTCACGGTTGTACAAGTCAAAGGGCGCGTTTTTCGGAATAAACAATAAACTGGTGTAATCCAATTTACCTTCAACGCGATTATGGCTCCAGCTCAACGCATCCTGATAATCACTGGACACGTGTTTATAAAATTCTTGGTACTCTCCGTCTTTAATCTCAGATCGTGAGCGTGTCCATAACGCGGTCGCCGTGTTAATCGTTTCGTCTTCAGGCGTTTTTGGCTCTTCGCCTTCTTCTGGCTCTGAATTGTCTTGTTTCTGCATAATGACTGGCAGGGAGATATGATCTGAATACTTCTTAATCACCGAGCGTAAACGCCAACCATCGGCAAACTCCAGCGCATCTTCTTTTAGATGCAGGATAATGGTGGTACCACGACCGGCTTTTTCAATAGACTCCACGGTAAATTCTGCGTCGCCTTCACATTCCCAATGCACGCCTGCAGACTTATCCGTTCCGGCTTTACGGGTTAATACTTCTACACGATCAGCAACGATAAACGAAGAATAGAAGCCCACACCAAACTGACCAATCAGCTGAGAATCTTTCTTTTCATCACCCGACATGCCCTCTAAGAATTGAGCCGTACCTGATTTAGCGATAGTGCCTAAGTGATTAATCACGTCTTCACGGCTCATACCAATGCCATTATCGCTAATGGTCACCGTTTTAGCGTCTTTATCGAAGCTCACACGAATGGCTAGCTCCGCATCACCTTCATATAAACTACCGTCTTTTACGGCTTCAAAGCGCAGCTTATCAGCAGCATCCGAAGCGTTAGAAACCAGCTCACGCAAGAAAATCTCTTTATTCGAGTATAATGAGTGAATCATTAAATGCAGTAGTTGCTTGGCTTCCGTCTGAAAACCTAATGTTTCTTTTTCCGCTGTAGCCTTGGTTTTACTTGGCTTGGCGGCTTTAGCTGTTTTGCTTGCTTTACTTGCTTTACTTGGCTTAGCTGTTTTACTGGTCGTCACGGAAAACCCCTTTAGTCTGGTGATTGGTTACCTTAGAAACGACAGTTGGCGCGAAAAAGCTGTGCAAGTTATTGGTGTGCAAAGCTTCCGCTCCTGCTCACGCCCCTGACCTACATCCTTGTAGGCAGAGAGAATTTTAGTATAGCGTAGCGACCTTATGGGTCGTGAGCAAATGCTAAAGTTGTCTAGGTGCGCCAATAACTTGTGCAGACTTTCGTGATTCAACTGCCATTTCTAGGGTTATATAAGATGTTCAGATATATGGGGTAGGGAAATTCAGATTTCAAGTGGGATGCTAGCGCCAACATCAAAATAGCCACCCTCTCTCTGCCGATTGATACATTCGGGCTTATTACTGGTAAAGTACACACTTAATTACCCGACTATTTAATTACCCGACTATTTAATTACCCGACTATTTAATTACCCGACTATTCAATTACCCTATGAGTCATTCACTACCATACCCTGCCCTATGGCGACGCTTTGCTGCCATCATCTACGATAGTTTATTCATTATGGCGTTGAGCATGGCTTATGGCGCAGTGTCGTTAGGTCTTGGGCTAGCGCTATTTGGCAATCAATTCGCAGTAACCTCTACTATTGCCTTTCAACTTGGGTGGCCGATCGTCATTATCGCTTTCTTCTGCTATTTTTGGGTAAAAGCGGGACAAACATTGGGGATGCGCGCATGGCGACTCATGCTGGTAAAAGAAGAAGGGATGGAATTGCCGTCATTATCGCAATCCATTATGCGCTGCATATTAGCGCCTCTTGGCCTATCGATGTGTTGTATTGCCTTGCTACGCCAAGATAAGCAATGCTTACATGATTTACTTAGCCATACACAGCTAGTGTTAACCGCTAAGATTAAGTGAGACGCTAGAAGTTAGACGCGAGACGCTTTAAAAGCTGAGCATAGCGAAGTAAAGCATCTAACATATACGCAGCCTAGGCTTCAGAAGGAAGTTCCTAGGGCTAAAAACAATCACTTAGCGAGTGCGCGCCAATAAGAACAAACCAAAGCAAAAGCACACCAAAATTGGCAGTAACACAGCAAACAATGGAGGAATACCGTAAAGTAAACTAGCGGGACCTAATAGCTTTTGACTCAGCTGAAACACAATTCCGACCACTACTCCAGTAAAAATACGATAGCCCATAGTCACCTCGCGTAAAGGGCCAAAAATAAATGAAATCGCTACCAGCACTAAACTAATAATAACCAAAGGTTGTAACACCTTCCCCCAGTAAGCCAGTAGATACTGACCATTATCTAAGTTTTGCTTCTCTAGGTAAGCAGCATATTCATATAGTTTCGTAATCGCTAAATTATCCGTGTCTTGTATTAATATTGTTAATACATTCGGCGATAATTCCGTTTTCCAAACCCGCAAAGGATATTTTTTACTAACCACATTATCTACAGAAAAACGAGTTTCAAGCACATTCTCTTCTTGCCACTGGCCGTTAATATAAAACGCCACTTCAGCAAAGCTTGCCGAGAGTAATTGATCATTTTCATCATATTGATAACGGGTAATACCCGATAACTTACCATTAGATTGCACGCTATTAAAATGCATAAAGGTATCACCTTCACGATTCCATAGGCCTCCGCGTAAATTTAAGCTATTAGTTTCACCTTGCAATAACGATGTGCGCCGATTCTCGGCATACTGATCAGAAACCGGAATAATATATTCCGCAAACACTATCATCGCGACGATAAACCCCAACACCGGCTTAATCACCGACCAACTAATACGCAATAAACTCACACCCGCTGCACGCATCACCACCAATTCACTGGTAGAGGCCAACCCCCCCAAACCCACAAGCCCACCAACCAAGCCCGCAATAGGCATATATTTATAAATACTTGACGGGATGGCTAAGAGCACATAAATCAACGCTTCAGAGAAATCATAGGCTGGCGTTAAATTACCTAACTCATCTATTAACTTGGCCAAAAGATCTAAAGAACTAATGACGAGCAAAACAACAATAATTGAAGACACCGTGGTACGAAATATATATCCATTTAATAAACGCACAGACTACCCTTTAACCTTCGCTATTTGTTTCGTTAACAACTGAAGCCACCGCTTCTTATTCACCAGTAACAAGGCGCCTAATGCGACAAATGCCAAATGAACACTCCATAACCCCACCACTGCAGGTAACCGCTGCTCTTCAACCGCTCCTCGCGCTGCATTTAATAACACCAAATAAATGAGGTATAAAAGCACGGCAGGAAATAGCATGGCATAGCGTCCACGACGAGGGTTGGTGTAACTCAACACAACACCTAATAAGGTAATGATCACCACCACTAAAGGCGAAGATAATCGCCACTGTAATGCCGCTTGATATTCCGGCTGAGACGAATTTAACAATTCTGCCGTTGGCAAACGATTCACTTTGTTATTGGTGACTACAATTTCGGCGGGACGATCCACATGCTGTGCAAACTCAACAAACTCCGTCACCCTATAATTCGCGGCACCAGGGCGACCTTCATAGCGAGTCCCTTGTTTTAATAACAAATAGCGCTGCTTATTCACATCGTCAATCATATATTCTGCTGTTTCTGCGCGCATATTCATTAACGTTTGATTAGTAGCAACCCCTGTATTCGCCAAAAAAAATGCCTCCAAGGTTTGCTTGTCATCACTAATCGTTTGGGTATAGCTCACCATCGTTTTATTGCGCGATAACTGAAAACGCGCAGGTTGCATGGTTTCAAAATCATTACGCGCTTTTTGTGTCGCCAATATCTCTTCGGCTTCTTGTAAGCCCAAGGGCGTGAGCCACAAACTCAAACAAGCAATCAGCATAGCAATAAACAACGCGGGTACATAAGTCCAAGCAATGAGTTTTTGTCGACTCACGCCACAAGAAAATAGTACCGTCATTTCACTGTCGGTATATAAGCGTCCATAGGCCAATAAAATCGATACGAAGAAACCTAAGGGTAAAATCAGTTCTACAAAACCTGGCAAACGGTAAAACATGACAGCAAATAATACGCTAGCATCCATCTTGCCTGCAGCCGCTTCGGCTAGATACTTAACAAAACGACCACTCATAATAATCACTAACAGTATGCTGGTGACAGCAAAGGTGGTTTGTAAGACTTCTTTAGTTAAATAACGCAATATAATCATGGGCGGTATTTTCTCATTTTTACTCACTTACCGATAGTATGTTGAGTAGATACTTTCCCCCCAAAGCTAAAATACCCTGTTTAGCCCACTTTACGATTCTCTATACGCTATAATCAAATCCTATTTCGACTACCTGAGGAAAAGCGATGAATTTTGCGGCGAAATCAACCACTATTGAACAAGTAAACAGCGACTGCATTGTTATTGGGGTCTATACCAACGGACAATTATCCGACAATGCTCGTCGACTTGAGAAAAGTAGTCGCATTTCCTTGTCAGCATTATTTGCCACAAAAGAACTCACCGGCAAAGTAGGGCAAACGCTGGCGCTACATCAAGTTAACGACAAAATTAAGAAAGTCATTCTTGTGGGGTTTGGAGACAAAGCAACGATCAGCGTTGACGACTATCGTAGCAGCCTATCGGCTTGCGCCACTTTGCTAGCCAAAAGCCCCTCGAAGCAAGTAAACTTTTTTATTGGCGATATCGCCGTTGATGGCTGGAGTGAGCATGAAAAAGCCAGCTATTGCGCAGAAAAAATAAGCCATGCTTATTATCAATTCACTCAATGCAAGAGTGAAGCAAAGCAAATACCAACGGCCAACATCCACTACCACTGCACTAAAATCAGCCCAGCCAAGCTCGGCTTAAGCATTGGCGCTGCTGTAGGCTATGGCATGAACGTCGCCAGAGAACTCGGCAACTTACCGGGGAATATTTGCACACCCCACTATTTAGCTAGCCAAGCACGTACATTAGCACGCAGCCATAAAAGCATTTCGACCAAAATACTGTCAGAGAAACAAATGGCGGAATTAGGTATGGGGTCGCTACTTTCCGTTTCAGCAGGTAGCGCAGAACCCGCTCAATTAATTGTAATGGAATATAAAGGCACCGCTAAAAGCCAAAAACCTTATGCGCTTGTCGGTAAAGGTATTACCTTTGACACTGGTGGTATTAGCCTCAAGCCAGGCGGCGCAATGGATGAGATGAAATTTGACATGTGTGGTGCGGCCAGCGTGTTTGGCACCATGAATGCTATCGCTCAGCTAGCGCCGAAAATAAATATTGTCGCCATTGTGGCGGCGGCTGAGAATATGCCCGGCAGCAAAGCTACCAAGCCGGGGGATGTGGTCACCTCTATGTCGGGTAAAACCATTGAAGTACTGAATACCGATGCCGAAGGCCGTCTTGTCTTGTGCGATGCCCTCAGTTATGCCGAGCGTTATAAGCCACAAGCCGTTATCGATATCGCCACTCTAACGGGCGCTTGCGTTATAGCACTTGGTTCACATGCTTCTGGGCTATTCAGCAATAATGCAGATTTAGCCCAAGAGTTACTCGATGCAGGCACCAATACAGGCGATAGAGCTTGGCAGATGCCCTTATGGGATGACTATAAAAAATCATTAAAAAGCAATTTTGCCGACTTAGCCAATATTGGCGGCAGAGAAGCAGGCAGTATTACCGCCGCGTGTTTTCTTTCTTACTTCACTGAAAAATATCCTTGGGCGCACATTGATATTGCAGGCACCGCATGGTTATCAGGAGCCAATAAAGGCGCTACTGGTAGACCCGTTCCTTTACTCACAAATTATTTGTTGTCTAAGGCTTCTTGATGTGAGACGTGAGACGCTTAAAGTATAAAAAAGCCTCCAACGTTTAAGCAATAATATGATGGTGTATTCATTGAGCATGAGAAATTGTTGTTGTTTTAAAGCGTTTCACGTCTAACATCTGACGTCTAACAATCAACTGCAACACACCCATACAATAGCCCAAGATAATACTAAATGACTGATATCGACTTTTATATTCTACAGGAAGACACACTAGCGGCACGTGATCATTTTGCGTGTCGCCTAGCTGAAAAAGCCATTAATATGGGGCGGCAGGTGGTGATAAGTGTTAATGATAACGACCATGCGGAGTCCATGAGCCAATATTTATGGTCGTTCAAACCCGAATCATTCGTGCCGCATATAGTAACGGGCACAGAAGCGAGCACCACTCTCGCCACGGAAAAAGTACTAATTGATTGGCAAGGCAATACACAGGCATACCACGATGTACTGATTAACCTAAAGCACGAAATCCCCAAGGAATTTAGTCGTTTTCAGAAGCTGTCAGAAATCGTCGTACAAGAAAAAAGCCTATTACCGATTACCCGGTCACACTTTCAGTTTTACCGTGACCGAGGTTATCCGTTAAAATCACACAAAATAAGCTAAAAAAGAGATAGGTAAAGAGTAATGCCCAGAGACAAGAATCTACTCAACAAAAGAAAGCAGGCACTTTTAACAGAATTAGAATCCATTAAAGGCCTACTCAATACTGTTGATCCAGACAGTATCCCATTGCTAGAAGATGCTATTTTAGAGGGCGAGCATGCAGGACTAATAGAGGATGAGGCTATAGTAGCGCTACCCATAGAGCCATCTGTAAAACTATTCGAAGAACAATATGATGAGCTACCAATAGAAAATCTAGCGCCCACTCTTAGCGATAAGCTCCACCCGCCAGCTACTATCAGCAATGGTACATTACCTGGGCAGCAATCATTATTTAAAGCCTCCTCCGACAACAATACCAATAGAGTGCCGGCTAAAGCAGGCTCAAAAGCTTCGCTTGCTCAAAACCCCTTTCTTCCGCCTCATGTACGAGAACGTTTTGAACGCGCTATTGAAGATGACAACCCCAGCAATAACAGTGCTACAGACTTCTCTACAGCAACAACTAAACCAACCGTAAGACCTATACAAACACCTACAGGAATACCTACAGGCACTGCCATTGATAATGACTATGCCGAACGCTTAGTAGACCAACTGGTCGCTCATCATTTACCACAAATTGAAACCGAACTACGCAAGCGGTTATCGACTATCGCGCAGCAGCATATGGATAATATAAAAAAATAACGTTTAGTTTTTCATCACCCCCCCAGTTCATTGTATAATCCCGCTTCGCACCAGCATTTTATAGTGGTTCTACTATAGGGCATCCCTAGTTTGACCGCTACCTTACTCACTCCTTATTAAAGATACCTACTATTCAGCATGGATAAAACCTACCAACCTCAAGCAATCGAACAATCGTGGTATAAAACCTGGGAAGATTCAGGCTACTTTAAGCCCTCTGGCGAAGGCGAAAGCTACTGCATTATGATTCCCCCGCCCAATGTCACTGGCAGCTTACATATGGGGCATGGCTTCCAAGAAGCCATCATGGATGCATTGGTTCGTCATCAGCGTATGAAAGGCAAAAATACGCTTTGGCAAGTAGGTACAGACCATGCGGGTATTGCGACACAAATGGTCGTTGAGCGTCTATTAGAAGCCGACGGGGTAAGCCGTCACGATTTAGGCCGTGAAAAATTCATCGAGAAAGTATGGGATTGGAAAGAAGAATCTGGCGGGAATATTACTCGCCAGCTACGCCGACTAGGTGCCAGCCCCGATTGGAGTCGAGAACGCTTCACTATGGACGACGGTTTTTACACTGCTGTTCAAGAAGTCTTCGTACAGCTGTATCAAGACGATCTCATTTATCGTGGCAAACGTCTGGTCAATTGGGATCCAAAATTACACACGGCCATTTCTGATCTTGAAGTAGTAAGCACCGAAGAAAAAGGCTTTCTTTGGCACTTCCGTTATCCGCTGACTAGTGGCGAAGGCCATTTAGTGGTGGCCACTACGCGCCCAGAAACCATGCTTGGCGATAGTGCCGTTGCCGTTCACCCTGAAGATGAACGCTATCAACATTTGATTGGTCAAACTATCACCCTGCCCTTAGTCGGACGAGAAATCCCCATTATTGGTGATGATTATGTCGACCGCGAATTTGGTACTGGCTGCGTCAAGATTACCCCAGCACATGATTTTAACGATTATGAAATGGGGCAACGCCACCAACTCGCACTGATGAATATCTTTGATGATGACGCCAACATCAATCAAGAGGCCCCAGAAGCTTATCGTGGCCTTGAGCGCTTTGCTGCACGCAAGCAAATTGTTGCCGATCTTGATGCGCTTGGTCTATTAGAAAAAATTGATGACCACGCATTAAAAGTCCCTCGCGGCGATCGCTCGGGAGTCGTCATCGAACCCTACCTCACCAATCAATGGTATGTAAGAACCCAACCCTTAGCCGATGAAGCCATTGCGAAAGTAGAAGACGGCTCCATCGCCTTTGTGCCCAAACAATATGAAAACATGTATTTCTCATGGATGCGTGACATTAAAGACTGGTGTATTTCTCGTCAACTCTGGTGGGGACATAGAATCCCCGCATGGTATGACGAATCCGGCAAAGTCTATGTTGCACGCAATGAAGCAGAAGTACGCGAACAACATGGCCTTGGGGATGACATCATCTTAACCCAAGACGAAGACGTATTAGATACCTGGTTTTCATCAGGTCTATGGACATTCGGCACTCTAGGTTGGCCAGAAAAAACCAAAGAATTGGAAACCTTTCATCCCACGGATGTATTGGTCACGGGTTTTGATATTATCTTCTTCTGGGTGGCACGGATGATTATGTTAACGCTACATTTCCGTAAAGAAGTGCCCTTCCACACCGTTTATGTACATGGTTTAGTTCGCGATAGTAGCGGGCACAAAATGTCTAAATCAAAAGGCAATGTACTCGACCCTATCGACCTGATTGATGGTATTGATTTAGAAAGCTTGGTCACTAAACGCACCACAGGATTAATGAATCCTAAAGACGCGAAAAAAATTGAAAAGTCTACCCGTAAAGAGTTTGCCGATGGTATCAACCCCTATGGCACTGATGCTTTGCGCTACACCTACTACTCACTAGCCTCTACCGGCCGTGATATTAATTTTGATGTGGGGCGTATCGAGGGCTTTCGTAACTTCTGTAATAAAATATGGAACGCGGCTCGTTATGTCTTAATGAACTGCGAAGGTCAAGATTGTGGCGCTGACCCCTGTAATGACAATGAAGAATATGAACTCTCATTAGCCGATCGCTGGATTATTTCTCGATTACAACAAGCGGAGCAAGCCGTTGAAGAAGGCTTTAACACTTACCGTTTAGATTTAGCCTCACAAGCACTCTATGATTTTATTTGGAATGAATACTGCGATTGGTATCTCGAATTATCGAAACCCATATTATGGGATGACGATTCACAGGAAAACCATTCACCGGAAAGCCATTCACCGGAAAGCCATTCACCGAAAAACAAGGCCAGCCCCGCACAACAACGCGGTACACGCCGCACGTTAATCCGCGTACTGGAAACTACCTTACGCTTAGCGCATCCTTTAATGCCCTATATTACCGAAGAAATTTGGCAACGTGTTCGGGATTTAGCCGGCGCTAGTGGCGAAACCATTATGCTAGCACCCTACCCAATAGCCGACCCAAGCAAAATCGATAACGCCGCCACTAGCGATATTGAATGGCTGAAAAGTGTGATTCTCGGCGTACGTAATATTCGCGGCGAAATGAACATTTCACCTTCCGTTAAACTCCCTCTCTACTTCGCCAATGGCAGCGAGCAAGATAAACAACGCCTAGATAACACCCAAACGTTCTTAGGCAAACTCGCCGGTATTGAAACAACGCAATGGCTAAACGCGGGAGAAGAAGCACCCCTCTCCGCGACGGCGCTCGTCGGTAGTATGGAAATATTAGTGCCGATGGCAGGCTTTATTGATAAAGATGCAGAAGTCGCTCGACTCAATAAAGAAATTGAAAAACTAGGTAAAGAAGCGGCGCGTATTAACGGCAAATTAAGTAACGCGGGTTTCGTCGACAAGGCACCCGCTGCGGTAGTGGAAAAAGAAAAAATGAAACTTAACGACTACAATCAAGCAGTAGAAAAACTTAAGCTGCAGCGGGAAAAGATAGAGGCGATGTGAATACAGGGGATAGCGGCAAGCTGCAAGAAAGATCGTTACGCTGTATTAGCTTAGATTAAAATGATGAACATTGGAGGTCTCAATTTGGCCAGAAGTGGACGTTATAGCGCTTCAATTGAGACTGAACCTACAACAAAAGTAGGGTCACAACAAAAGTAGGGTCAGATACAACTTAAGTGGTTTTCAAGCGAGTAGTTCTATAAAGTTGTACCTGAACATCCCGCTAGAATTTTCAAGTAAAAATACACTATTGTGCACTTTTTTTGGGGACGCTGTCCCCATACCCCTGAAGTATTTATACAAGGGTAATAGGTTACGTTACACTACCTCTACGGAAC